>NZ_JBTNDJ010000024.1:0-29342 GCF_054511055.1 Arthrobacter melezitosi | reverse complement strand
CTGACCCTCCCCCGGCCGAAGGCCCCGGCGAGGATCTCCAGCGGGGCCGGGGTTCCCTGGCCGCCGGCGGGCACCGCCGGCTGGGTACTCGAGGCCAGGCGCAGCCGCCGGTTCGCCTCGCCCCGGCCGATCCCCAGCCGTGCCCGAAGGTAGTCCGCGGTATCCCTAAACTCCGACCGGGTACCGCCCCCGCCCTCCGGCCCGGCCGCGGCCGCGGGCCACGGGCCGTCGCCGGGATCGGCGAGGCGGTGCTGGTCGGCGGCGTGGGCGCCCAGGACCTGCAGGTGGTCGATGACCTTGGAAAGCTCCTCAATGCGGGTCACGGTTTCTGCCACCTCTTGGCGTGCCAGCAGCAGGAAACGTCCGGAGAAGACAGCGGCAAATTCGATGAGCTCGGCATGGACTGCGGAGAGTAGCTCCCCGCTGCCCGCGTGCTCCTCGACCGGTGCCGTTGCCATGCCCCCATTTTATCGAACGGGTGTTCGAATTGCGCCCGAAAAGGGCCGATGTGGAGGAGAAGTGAGAGAAAGATATCCACAGGCGGTAGCGCTCAACACCAGGCCCAGACACGGAACAGAACCGACGGAACAACCACCAGCCTGCTGTCATGCCATCCGCAGTTCCTAACGATCGTTGCTCCGACGCCGCCGGTCAGCACTCCACTTCACATTGCCTCCAAGCAGGAGCAGGGCGCCCCCGACGAGGAGAACGATTGCCCCCTGCGAAATCCCGGGACGAGCCAACCACCACAAGCCGATAAGCAAAAGGATGAGCCCATTGGTCATCAGTCACGGCCCGGCGTTATCGACCCTCACGTGATCGTCCTCCAACCGCCGGCCCGTAACAGGGAAGGGTAAACAAACGAACCTGCCCCAAGAATGATGATGGCTCTTCGAAGCATGCGTTCCTGATCGATCGGTTCCCCCCTTTCCCTGAGGCTGCGTGCGGCCCATAAGGCGTTGATTATCATCGCGGCCAGACCCAGATACGCCAGTGCGGGATGACCACTGAACTCCTTCCGGGGGTAAATGAGGCTCAATTTGTGCCGTACGAATTACGGTACGCCCGGCAAGCGCCACCTGTACCCCCGATTTCCAGAAATATTCCGCGGCATGTAGGGCTGACCCATTGTGGGTAGGCCCATTGTCGTAAGCATTTCGAGGCCCGATATATCGAGCTGATCACAAATCCAATCATTATGAACGGCATCAGGCGCGGCCCGAACGGTAGGGCGTCGCAACCACATGCCGGCACGATGGCACACTGGGTCGATGCGTGAGCTCGTTATCCTCGGCACCGCCTCCCAGGTTCCCACCCGGACCCGCAACCACAACGGCTACTTCCTGCGTTGGGACGGCGAAGGGCTCCTGTTCGATCCGGGCGAGGGAACCCAGCGCCAGATGATCCTCGCGGGCGTGGCCGCGCGCCGCATCACGCGGATCTGCCTCACGCACGTGCACGGCGATCACTGCTACGGCCTGCCCGGGGTGCTGTCGCGGATGGTGCTCGACGGCGCCGACCACCCGGTCCACCTGCACTACCCGGCCTCGGGTGAGGAGATGGTGCGGTCGCTGGTGGCGCTGGCCACGCCGGGACTCGACCTCCGGCTCCACCCGCACGGGACGGCCGGGCCGATCGCCGAAGGCCTCGAGGTGCGCCCCCTGCTCCACCGCATCGACACCTTCGGTTACCGGCTCGCGGAGCCGGACGGGCGGACCTTCCTGCCCGACCGGCTGGCGGCCGCCGGAATCGCCGGCCCGGATGTCGGGCACCTGCAACGCAGTGGAAGCCTCCGAGGCGTCCGGCTGGCGGATGTCAGCATCCGCCGGCCGGGCCGGAGTTTCGCCTTCGTAATGGACACCGCGCCGTGCCGGGGCGCCGAGGAGTTGGCGGACGGGACGGACCTGCTGGTGGCCGAGTCAACCTTCAGCGATGAGGACGCCGCACTGGCCGGGCAGTACCGTCATCTCACCGCGGGACAGGCCGGCGCCCTCGCGCGTCATGGCGGTGTGGGAACCCTGGTGCTGACGCATTTCTCCTCACGGTACGACGACGTCGGGGTGCTGACCGGGCAGGCGCGCGCCGCGGCGGCCTCGACGGCGGTGCTTGCCGCCAACGACCTCGACCGGATCCCCTTTCCCCCGCGCCGGGGCTCACCCCCGACCCGCGCTGCACACGCGTGAGGCGTGGGATGAACCCGGAGCGGCGATCCCTTCACAGCGGTGCGGTTAGTTGGTGGTTTCCGCAGTCTGCTGCGCCGGCGCCGCCCAGCTTGCCAGGAGTCGAAGGCGCTCCTCGTGGGTTGTGCCGGGCTCGGCGGTGTAGACGCTGAGGCTGTGGACGGCCCGCGGAAAGGTGGGCAGGGTCAGGGACTGGTAGGTCAGCTCCAGCTCCCCCGCCACGGGGTGCCGCAACCGCTTGACCCCCTCGTGGCGGAAGCGGATGTCATGCGAGGCCCACAGGGTGCGGAACTCGCGGCTCAGGGTGGACAGCTCGCCCACGAGCTCCCGCAGGGACCGGTTGTTGGGGTCACGCCCGGCCTCGGCGCGAAGCAGTGCCGCAGTCGCGGCGGCCCCGTCCTCCCAGTTCACGACGAACTCCCGGGCGGCCGGCTCCAGGAAGTGGAAGCGGGCGAAGTTCGCGGAGCCGTTGGTGGCGCTGGATCCGCCGGCGAACATTGGAGCGTGAAGCGCCCGGCCCAGCGGGTTGCTGGCGACGACATCGAGCCGACCGTTACACACGAACGCGGCCGAGAGGGTCATCGAGTCCAGCAGCCACTGCACCGAGGGCGCCACCCCGGCGTCCGCCCGGCGGGGTGCCCGTCGTGCCGGCCGGGCGGCCCGTGCCAGCTCGAACAGGTAGAGGCACTCCTCATCGTCCAGCTGCAGTGCGCGGGAGACGGCCTTGAGCACGTCGTCGGAGACGCCGCTGATGTTGCCCTTCTCCAGCCGGGCGTACCACTCGGTGCTTACGCCGGCGAGCACCGCAACCTCCTCGCGGCGCAGTCCCGGAACCCGCCGCCGGCTGCCGGCCGGCAGGCCGACCTGTTCGGGGCGCAGTTTCGCTCGGCGGCTGGCCAGGAAGTCCCGGATGTCAGCGCGGTTCTCGGGCTGCTTGTCCATGGGTCCACAATATCCCCAGGTCCCGCGGGCTGAGGGGGGAGAACCTGTCCCCCCGATAAAGGCAACCTTCTCCCGGCGGGGGAAACACTGTCGAATTGATGGAAACGGCATCGAGGGCATCAAGAGGATGCCCGGTGCGCCTGCGGGAGCACCCGAGCCGCCCTTAGGAGAAACCATGCTTTCTGTTCCTGCCTATGCAGCGCCTTCAGCGACCGAGGGCCTGATCCGCACCACCATCGAGCGCCGCGCCGTCGGGCCACACGACGTGCTCATCGAGATAAAGTTCGCCGGTATCTGCCACTCCGACATCCACACCGTCCGCGGCGAGTGGGGGCCGCAGCAGTACCCGCTGGTCCCCGGCCACGAAATCGCCGGAATTGTCACCGAAGTGGGCACAGAAGTCACCAAGCACGCCGTCGGTGACCGGGTGGGCGTCGGCTGCATGGTGAACTCGTGCCGCGAATGCGTGAACTGCCGGAAGGGCGAGGAACAGTACTGCCTCGCCGGGTCCATCGGCACCTACGGTGTGGTGGACCGGGACGGAACGATCACCCAGGGCGGCTATTCCACGCACATCGTGGTGACTGAGGACTTCGTCGTCAGCATCCCCGACGGGATCGGCCTTGACGCTGCCGCTCCGCTGCTGTGCGCGGGCATCACCACCTACTCACCGCTGCGTCACTGGGGCGCGGGCCCCGGACGGAAGGTCGCCGTCGTCGGGCTCGGTGGCCTCGGCCATATGGCGGTTAAGCTCGCCTCCGCCATGGGCGCGGAGGTCACCGTGCTCTCCCAGTCGCTGAAGAAGCAGGAGGACGGCCTGAAGCTGGGCGCCGCCCACTACTACGCCACCAGCGACGAGAACACCTTCACGGACCTGGCCGGTTCCTTCGACCTGGTCATCAATACGGTCAGCGCCCCGCTAGATATCAATGCGTACCTCCAACTGCTGGCCCTCGACGGCGCCCTGGTGAACGTCGGAGCCCCGGCGGAACCGCTCCCCGTCAACGCGTTCTCCCTCATCATGGGCCGGCGCTCATTCGCCGGTTCGATGATCGGCGGTATCCGTGAGACCCAGGAAATGCTCGATTTCTGCGCGGAGCACGGACTCGGTGCGGAGATCGAGGTCATCCCGGCGAGCAGGATCAATGACGCCTACGAACGCGTCCTGGCCTCCGACGTGCGGTACCGGTTCGTCATCGACACCTCGACCCTCGGCTAGGAGGATCCCGCGGCAGCGGCCGGTGCCCTGCGACGCCCCGGGGGCCCGAGCTCCGGCCTGCCGCATGGCTAACGGGGTGGCTGGGCCCCCGCCGGGACCGGTCGGCCAGGCTGACGACTGCGGCGCCGGCGGTCACCGCCGCGGCAAGCCCGAGTGGGGCCCAGGAACCGAACGTGACGGCAGCACCGGCGGCTGCCGTCCCGGCCGACCCCGCAGCGATCTTGAGGGCACCGACCCAGATGAAGACCTGGCCGCGCGCTGCCTGTGGGGCGTATTCGCTGCGGCCGGCGAGCGTTGCGGCGAAGAACAGCGCATTCGCGGTCCCGGCAAGGCAGAACGCCGCGAGGGAGGCCTCGAAGGTGGGGGTGAGCAGAGTGAGGGCGAGCATCACCGCCACGAGGAGGGCCAGGGAGCTCATGAGGCGGTCGGCATCCCTTTGAAGCGGGCGGATCATGAGGGCCGCGGAGCCGAGGAGGTTCCCTGTTCCGTATGCCGCCACGAGGGCGCCGGCGGCCGGGGGCGTGTCGAGCGTGGCAGCGGCCGCGCTGACGGGCAGCGCCGCCACGGAGAACGCCACGGAGAACGCCACGGTGACGGTGAGCAGGAGGGTACGGCGCAGCGGGCCGGAGCGCATCATCAGGCGGAGGGTCCGTACGGGCCCCGGCACGTCGGCCTCCTGAACGGGTGGCGCCTGTCTGGGCAGGGCGAGGATGCCTCCCGCTCCGAGGACGGCGGCCGAGGCGAGGAGGAGGGTTGCGGTGAGCGGATCGGCCGCTGCGGCGAACCAGGCGACGGCGGCGGGGCCGAGGGTTCCGGCCAGCCCATAAGTTGCCACATCCCAGCTCTGCGCCCTGCGCTGGCTCGTCTGCGCCGGACCGGCGATGGCGGGCAGCCGGCTGCTGATTCCACCGGTCAGCATGGGTCCGAAGAGGCCCGACGCGAAGAGCAGCAGGGCCGGCCAGGGCGGCCACGCCACCGGCAGCAGCAGTGCCGCGGCGCCGAGGAGCAGCCCGTGGAGGACTGCGGACAGCGCGATGACCTTCCTGCCGTCGTGAGCGGTGTCAAGGCGCCGGGCGATGAACGGACCGAACAGGTGCGGCGCGGTGATCGAGGCACCGAGGACGCCGGCCAGCCAGCCCGGCAGCCCGCTGTCGAGGGCGAGAAGCACGATGGCGACGACGGCGCCGCCGTCGGCGCTGCGCACGAGGGTCGCGGCGGCGACGTAGCGGGCCAACGCCGCCGCCCGGTGGTCCCCGGGCTGCCCGGATCCGGCACCGGTTCGGCCTCCGTGGCCGCCTCCGCCCGGGCCGGTGGTGGCTCCGGGCTCAGCCGTCGAGTCGGAGGTCACGGATCACCCCGTCCACGCGGGCCCGCTGCTGGTCGTTCAGCCCCTGGATGGGCAGCGGAAGGCAGTTCTCCGCCGCCAGTCCCAGCCGTTCAGCGATGGCGGCGACGACGCGGATGCTTCCGCCGTATTCGGTGAAGAGCTGCCACAGCGGGGCGAGGCGTTCGGATTCGGCGGCGGCGTCGGCGGTCCGTCCCGCCTGGGCTGCCCGGGTCAGGCGCAGGGCGGCGGCCGGCAGGGTGCCGCCGATGACCGAGTACCAGGCCTCGCATCCCGCGGCCAGTCCCGCGGCAGCAGCGGCGTCCCCCGACACCCCGATCGTCACGTGGGCGGGGATGGCCGAGCGGATCTCCCGCACGCGCGCCCGGGCGGACGCCGGATCCGACGGCACGGCCGGAATCTTGATGGAGGCGATCCCGGGCAGCCGGGCGATGCGTTCGTAAAGTCCGGTTGAGAAGGCGAATCGGGTGGTGCCGGGGTTGTCGTAGACGATCACGGGCAGCGGCGAGTGCTCGGTCACCGACCGGTAGAGGCCGAACACCTCGTCGCCGGTGAGGGGCTGGTACGTCATCGGCGCAAGCAGGAGGGCGGATGCTCCGGCCTGTTCGGCGAGGTCGGCGTGCGTGAGGACCTGCGAGGTCCGCAGCGCCCCGATCCCGACGAAGACCGGGACCGGCCCGGCATGCTCCACCGCCAGGCGGGCTACGCGGGCGCGCTCGCCGGTGCTGAGGTAGGCGTAGGAGCCGGTGGAGCCCAGTGCGGTGATGGAGTCGACCCGCGCCTCCCGCAGCCGCGCCACGAGGCGGACGAACGCGGCTTCGTCAACGGCATCCTGGGTGAGCGGGGTGAGGGGGAAGGCGCTGAGACCCGTGAACATGTCGGTGCTCCGTTTCTTGAAGGACTGGGCTGCCTGGATGCGCACCGGCAGCGGGTCAGCCGGGGAGGTCGGCCCGGTGCGGGGATTGGTGCCGGGTGGAGCGGCGGCCGCCCCGCTGCGCCGCGGCGCCGGCGACAACCACGAGCAGGATTCCGAGCAGCTGGACCGGCGAGGGCTGCTGGCGGAGGACGATCAGCCCGAGGAGCAGCCCAATCGCCGGTTCAAGCGCCATCAGGGTCCCGAAGGCGGTGGCCGTCATCCGCCGCAGGGCGAGCATTTCGAGCGCGAACGGCAGCACGGGCAGCAGGAGGGCCAGTCCCGCGGCCACGGCGATAACCTCGAAGCTCAGGTGTCCCGCGGCCTGAGGAATCCCGACGACGGCAGCAGTCAGTGCCGCGATGGGGATGGTCAGCGAGAGGGACGAGATGCCGCTGAAGCGGTCACCAACGCGTTGGCTGAGCACGATGTACAGCGCCCAGCCGATGGCGGCGAGTCCTGCGAACAGGATGCCAAGGGGATTTACCTCACCGTGCCAGGGTTCGGTCAGCAGCACCACGCCGCCCAGGGCCACGACCGGCCACAGAAGGGCCCGGGAGGTGTGGCTGCGCACGGCGGCGACGGTCAACGGGCCGAGGAACTCGATGGCGACCGCGGTGCCCAGGGGAATGTATTCGAGGGCGGCCAGGAACCCGACCGTCATGAGCCCGGTCATGATACCCAGCGCAAGCAGCACCGGAACGTCACGGCGGCGCACCCGGCGCAGCGGCGGACGGGCCAGGACCAGGAAGATCAAAGCCCCCATGCTGAGCCTGAGCCAGGCGGTGCCGGCGGGCCCAACGGATCCGATCAGCCCCACCGACAGGGCCGACCCGAGCTGGACCGACAGCATCGCCGCCACGGCGAGCCCCCACGGTGGAACGGGGCCGCGTGCGCCGGCGTGGGGGCTCATGGGCGGCCCCCGCCGACGAGCCGTCCGGTGCCGGAAATGCGATGGTGGATCATCTCAGGCTCCTCCCCCGGGCACCGCGCCCGGCGCCAGGAGGCGGCGGGCGGTCCTGACGCCGGGGCCCAGGCGCAGCAGCTGGGCCGCCAGGTCGTCGGCGGCGGCAAGGAGGGCGTCGTCGGGCAGGGGCGCGAGCGCATCGAGGATGAACAGGGCGGTGGTGGTCCGGTCACTGAGTTGGGTGCGCCGTCCCTGCCGCCAGTTCCAGCGCCGGCAGGTCACGCCGTCGTCGTCGCGCCACACCACTTCCCCGGGATCGGGGTGCTCGGTGACGGCCTCACCGTTACTTGTGGTGTCGAAGGATTCCCGGCCGGTGGCCCGGACCAGCGCCGGTGCTCCGGAGTACCTGGCCAGGTCCTCACCGCCGAGCGGGATCTGGTGCAGCACCGAGACGGCGTTGTAGATGTCGGTCAGCCGGTTGACCCGCGGTAGTCCGGACACTGCGCGGCGCAGGAGCGCTTCGAGGCTGTTGCGCGTGCGGTTCGGTTTTGCCCCGAACCCCTGATACGCCTCCCGCCACGCGGCCACCTGCGGCAGGCTTTCGACGGAGGAACGGGAAAGGGCGGCGCGTGCCGAGGCCTCCGCCGATTCAAGCAGCGCCTCGCTTCGGGCATCACCCGGTCCGGGGACGAGGCCGTCGACGGCCAGGAGCAGCGCCCGGTAGTCCGGGCGCAGCGAGAACACCGCCGGGTCCACCCGGGCCTCATCGAGGAACCGCGAAAGGTCCGTGTTCTCAGCCATTCGCCACCTCCGGCTTGTGCCCCGACCCGACACCGGGCTCGAAGACCGCCAGGGTGAACCGGGCCGCCTGCCCGCCGGGGTTCGCATAGGAATGCTCGACGTCGCCCGGGAACGTCAAGGCGTCTCCGTCGGCGAGCACCACTGTCTGGCCAGCGATCGAAATGGTGATCGATCCCTGCCGGACCTGCAGGAGCTCCTTCGTGCCGGCCGAATGCGCCTCGCTGTGGTGCGACTCCCCGGGCTCCAGCGTCCAGTCCCAGAGCTCGACCACATCCGGTTTGTCGGTCCCCGCAACCAGCACCCCCCGGCCCCCCGAGCTGCCGGACCAGAGGGCGGCGCCCTCCCCGCGGCGCGTGATCTTCACCCGCTTCGGCCGGGGTGGCTCCACGAGCGCCGGAAGCCCGACGCCGAGCGCATCGCTGATCCGCAGCAGGGTGCCCACGCTCGGATTGACGAGCCCCTGCTCCACGTTGACCACCATCCGGCGGCTCACTCCGGCCGCCTCCGCGAGCTGGTCGAGCGTCAAGCGCCGGGTCTGCCGCTCGGTTCGAACGCGCTCCCCGATCGCCGAGGCCAGCGACGTCGTACTCTCATCCATAAGTGCACCATAATGCACTTTGGGTGCATTGAACAGGCTTAGTGGGCGAGGACTTCCCGCAGGGCCGCCGCGTGCGACAGGCGGACTACTGGGTGCTCGGCTCGGGAATGACCAACTCCTGGATAATTTCGGGCGACGCGTGGATGCAGATCATCTCGAGGTTTTCGGTCCCGCTGCTTCGGAACCGGTGCCGTGCGCCTGCATGGACCGTCACGATTCCACCGGCACCGGCGCGGAGTTCCTCGCCGTCGGACTCGATAGCGGCTTCACCCCGAAACACCACCCAGGTCTCGGTGTAGGGGTGCCAGTGGGTCTCGGGCCCACTGCCGGGGGTTGCCTCAACCCAGAAAAATGAGGCACCGGCACCGTGGTCGGCCCCGACAAACAGCGCCGTCCCGGTGTTGTTGTTCCGCAGTTGCTCGCGGGTGGTAACGGTCGTCATGCTGGTCTACTCTCCTTTCCATCCAGCCACAGGGTCTCGGACTCGTCCCGGTGGGAGCCGGCTGTGCCGACATGCTTCGCGTTGATCCGGGCGCCCTTCTTGATGATGTGAACGAGGGCCATGCCGTGGCCGCGTCCCAGCCCGAAGTCCGTCTTGAGCCATTCGAGGATCTCGCCAGCTTTGCCGTTCCGCTCGTCGAAACCTTTGCTTCTTGCGATGCCGATGAGCTGACGGGGCGTGAGTCCCGTTTTGTCTTCGATGGTGTCGAGGTAGGCCTGAAATGACATGTCGTCATCCTTCCGTCCCCGCCCGGCGATGGCAATGGAAGCGGCGGAGGACTTGGCGGGTGGACGGCCTTTGGAGCCCCTCCCCCTTTTTCCAAGTAGTTACCGTTTTTTCCAAGTAGTTCCCTGATTCTCCAAGTACCGGGTAGTACTATCGCGCTCCGGTCCGCGTCGGTAGATTGCTCCTATTGAGTCGACGAATTCGAATGAGAAAGTTGCCTCTTATTTGGAAGGAAACCATGGCGAAGAATCGGCATAATGTACCGGCCAATATCCTCGTCGGGAGCATTGTTTTGTCATCCTTGGCGTACAGCCTACTGTATGTTGTTGCCGATTCGGATCGGAGTCAAGGCGCTGCAGCGGAGCCAGTAACCTCCCACCAGCCGGCTTCCCGTTCCGCGACGCCCCCGCCGGAGACCAAGGAAGTCAGCGCTCTCCCGCCGGAGGCCAAGGAAGTAAATGCTCTCTCGCCGGAGGCCAAGGAAGTAAATGCTCTCTCGCCGGAGGCCATGCCGGTCGGTGACCTCCCTGGTTGGAAACAAATCTTCACCGAGGACTTCACCGATGGAGACGTCGCCATCGGCGGTTTCCCGGGCGAGATCTACAGCGCGAAATGGAGCGAGAACTATTTCGACGGCACACCGGATACAGGCGCCAAAGTGCGTCAAACAAAGTCCGGGTATTACCCGTCAAAGGTGTTAAGTGTCCACGACGGCCTCCTGGACTGGTATCTGCACAGCGAAAACGGCGTTTCAATGGGCGCGGCCCCGTCCCCCAAATTTGGGCCGTCCAGTGAGCGGCCCTTCAACAGCCAGACCTACGGGCGGTACGCCGTGCGATTCAAGACCGACTCCCTGAGGGGATTCAAATTGGCGTGGTTGTTGTGGCCCGACAGCAAGCGGTGGCCGCAGGACGGGGAGATCAACCATCCCGAAGGGGACCTATCGACCCACATTTACGCCGCCATGCATGGAATTGGCGAAACGGACAATAAGGTCGACCGATTCCCCACCGAGACGTCGTTCACCTCGTGGCATACAGCCGTGACGGAGTGGAGCCCCGGCCGCGTGGAGTTTTTCCTCGATGGACAGTCGATCGGCGTCAGTACGTCGAATACGCCGAACAAGCCAATGCACTACATCCTGCAGACCGAGTCCTGCACGCGGAGATGTCCGTCGCCTGAGGCGAGCGGCCACGTCTACCTCGACTGGGTGGCCATCTGGGAACGGAGCCCGGCGAGCAGCTTTCCCGGCGGATGAACCGGGCGCCTCCGGCTCTTCACGGGCTGACGCATTACGGGGCGTTCAACTCGTCCACACCCCGGATTTCGTCGTCGGGCCGTTGGTCCGGGCACTCGCCTCCCGTTCGGGCCACCATCGCCCACAGACGCCAACCGGCAATAAGTGCGGCCGTCAACTGAGCCACGAGCCACAGCATGGTCAATCCGGGCAGCGCGAAGTTCTGGGTCACAGCTGCGGCAGGCACCACCGCGACGGCGGCCGCGAGGACGGCGACCCCCGTGGCGGCGGCCGGGTGGCCACTCGCCCGGCAGACGGCGTAGTAGACCTGTGTCACACAGGTCAGGATCAGCGCGGGGACCAGGAACGGCAGTAGCACCCACTGGGGCGCGTACTGCGGGCCGAGCGCCCTCAGGACAAACGGGCCCGCTGCCAGTAGTACCGCCCCGGCGGCGAGAGTGAGTAAAAGGCTGATCCTCAGTGCCCGGCCGATAATCGGATGGGTTGGGCCGGGCGCAGCGAGCTTCGCCTGGAGAGAGAATCCGGCCGATTGCGGAACGAAGGAGACTGCCGATGCCAGCATCCACACCATGTACCAGGCGGCCGTGGCGGAGGTGCTGAGCGTGGTGGCGACGATGAGGGGCAGGAGATAGCCCGGTGCCCGGTCGGCGAGCATGAGGGGGTAAATGCGGAGTGCAGGACGCAGCAACCCGGAGACCTCCCGGAACTGGATGCCCTCCTTCCACGGGGCACCGAGACCGGCTTGGTGGAGCTGGCGGATCCCGAGTCCGACGCTCGCC
Organism: Arthrobacter melezitosi; assembly: GCF_054511055.1. NCBI lineage: Bacteria > Bacillati > Actinomycetota > Actinomycetes > Micrococcales > Micrococcaceae > Arthrobacter > Arthrobacter melezitosi. The sequence continues at coordinate 17,673 of NZ_JBTNDJ010000024.1, read as the reverse complement.
GCCGCGCCGAGGGCGACGGCGCCGACAACTGCGATCACACTCCGGTATCCGGCCGTGAGACAGACGATCAGGACCGTCAGCTGAATGAATGACTGGAGAACGCTGCGCGCCAGGGCCAGATCGGCCCGTGACAAGGCCACGCTGACGTGGTCGAGCTGATAAGCGGTGCTGGCAAAGACGGCGGCAGCCAGGAATGCCGCCGTGGCCGCGGGGTCAACCCAGGCCTGGCCGACGCCGGGGCCGACGGCCCACGTAATGTTGAGCACGGCAATGGCCGCGACCAGCGAGGAGAGCCCTACCGTGAGCAGGCTTGTCGCTATCAGCCGGCGCCCGTCGTCCTGCGCAGGCAAGAGCGACAGCGTCGCCGGGCCGACGCCCAGCATCCCGATCTGGACCGTCAGCAGCGCCGCCGCGACGATCGCGGAACTCAAACCAAGTTGTGCTGGGACCAACAGCAGTGCTGCCAGAATCCAGAACAGGAAACCTGCGGCCATGGGCGCGACCCGCGCAGCGGTCAACCAAAGTGCGTTGGTCCCGAGGGATAGACCAGCGGCCGCAGGATTGAAAAGTTCCTTGAACATGCCGACGGAGTTATAGAAGGGAAGCCCGGCGCAAGCGGGCGGGTAGCGGGGAACGCCGGGCACCGGGATGGTCCTTCGAGAACATGGCTACCCGGACTGATGCCCCCGACGCGGTCCGATCCCCGCCGAGAACTTCCTTGGTGTTGAACACCTGTGGGTTGACCGCCCCACGGCGGGGCCCGATCAACACCGGCGCCGCGTCACAACGCCACGTCCTGTCGGTGCCTAAAACCCCCCAGTCTTCAGCCATAAGTCCTGCTCCCAGCAGCCAGGTAGTGAGCACCTCGCCCAGCAAGACAGGAGCTACCACTACGGCGTACTTCGAAGGGTACGGCCTGCCGCCATAGTCGGTCTAGGGTGCGCACTACTCGAAGCAGCGGGGGGAACTCTTCCATCCTGAAGCCTGAAAACGCGCAAACCCTGTCATCGCGTACCGTTACGACGGCACATGCCGCCCTCCGCATGCCCGGATTGGCATCGCCTTCCCGTCGACGCTGGACCGGTCGGGCCCTCGACGGCATGGGTCTTAGCACCTTCAGAGCTCAGTAATCGGCGTCTCCCTTGAGGATTTCTACATCTCCTTCGAGGCGTTCCACATCCGCTGCTCGGTTGGTTTCCCTTGGAGCCGATCTTCCTGGTGGTTGCTTAGACAGATGTTGACTTGTTGGAGGATGGGCTTGTGCAGGCTGGTTCTTCCTCAGGTCATTCCGTTCTGCGGCCGGTGTACCAGGCGAGCATCAGAACCCCTGTGACGATGCCCCCGGCGGTGGACCATGCCGATGTCCAGGCATCCTGAGGCGGCATGAAGGCCAGCACGACGAGTCCCGCTGATAGGACCAGCTCGATCAGTGCAGGCACGTTGCGCAAAGCAGGCAGCGCCCCGAAGAACAGCCTTGCCGCCGGCACCAATGGAAGGAGCAGTGCGACCGGATTCGGCAGGAAGACGGTCAGGCTCAAGAGCAGGGCTGCCACAGCGTACAGACCCAAAAAACCCAGCACCTCCAGGACCCTCCTGAGCGGCCGGTAACCGCTCCAACGCCGGCACAGCAGGATCCAGGACGGCAGGCCCACCAGCCAAAACGCCGCCCCCAGCCCACCCTCGACGGCGGACAGCCCGGCCAGGGCAAACCCCGGGGCCAGGCACCCGGCCACGAGCTGCCATGAAACGCTGCGCCACACCGGCGCCAGCATCAGCCCGCACAGAACGATCTGGGCAGCAACGGACACGGCAAGGCCCCCCGGTCCCGACACCATAACCATTCCGCGCAGCAGTATGACCCCAAAAACGCCCACGGCGGCCGCCGCGGCCACAACCAGCGACGGCCCCTCCCAGCTACTCCCCCACCGTTGATCGGAATCTTCATGCACCAGGACCATCCTCGAAGTATTGCAGCCCGAGCCTTGAACCCGACCGGGAAGATGAGCGTTAAAGCTGCCTTCGACGTGCTGCTTTACAGCCGAAGGTCTACTACGACCTGATCTGAGGGGCCATTGGTAATGTCACCTCATGGGGAAAGCCGCGTCGATCTGCGTTCTGGCATTGACAAGTATGGGGCTGCTTTCAGCCTGTGGCCTGGCCTTTGGCGCCCCGGATCGAGAAGAGCGCTTCACTGTTGAAGGCGGCGAATGCAGCGCACGATGGTGGCTCGAGCCGGTGGTGGACGAGGTCCCGGATGATGCCTTTGCAGTAGCCGACCAGGCGCTGACGGAAGCCAGCGTTTCCTCATCGGAACTCGAGGAATGGAAAGAGATCGTGAGGGAGTCGCAGTCAGGCGATCGGCGGATTCCCGAGCACCGGCTCGAAGAGTATGCATATGTTGAGGCGGTCAGGGCGGATGTGCGCTCCGAATTGGCGGCAGCCGGCTATTCAGACGTTCCGACCCGCCTCATAGAGGTTCACTCCGACTCGAACTGCAGTTGATCAACTGAGTGCTGCACTGTAGGGCTCCATTGCAGGCGGTCAATAATGCACGAAGGCATTATTGACCGAAGCGAGAAACGGCCCCCGGCATGACGCACGAAGGGGGCATCAGGGCATTTCGCACCCATGTGCATCCAGAGCAGCACTCCTGCGAATCGCAGCTTTACACTGGCGCGGTACTGTTTGAGGTTCCACTCGATTAGGGGCATTGATGAGGAAATTTTCGCCTCGCCGGCTCGCGCTAGCTGGTGCCGTGACGGCTGTGCTCGCCGTCGTCGTATACGCGGGTGCAACAATCGCTTCAGCAATCGAATACAACATGTCAGAAGCGGGCGGTTCAGCGTTCTCAGTCCTCGATCGTGCTTCCACCGAGCAGGATCATCCGACCTCTCCAGACACCGACGAAATGATTGCCCGAACACCATCCGATTCCTGGCCGCCCAGGATGAGCGCTCCTATTACATCGCCCGTCCGGCCGACGGACACGAGCGATCCGTCTGTCTGGTCATTGAACACGACGACCAGTCCGTCATCGGCTGCGGCGGATACCTCGAGGGATCATTCACGCCCAGCGTCGGGGTGACCACACCGGAGGTGGAAGCGATCCTTGCCCCGGACGGCTATGACGCCGATCAATACGCCGGCCTGGGCTGGGCCTCCCCACACCCGAACCTCATTGTGCGCTGAAGTGCTTCACCGCCCTCGGCCTCGTAAGCGGGGAGGCCGCTATGGATTATGACGAATACAACGATGAGCTGTTAGCGGCAATATACGACGACGACAACCCTGATGGCCGGGATCATGACTATTACCGCACGCTGGCAACGAGACTTAATGCAACTCGTATCACTGACTTAGGATGCGGCACGGGCATCCTGACGGTCACACTTGTGGCTCCGGGGCGGACGGTCACCGGCATCGACCCCGCCGCAGCCATGCTCGCGCGCGCCTCATCTCGAGCACAGGGAGACGCGGTTGAATGGCGGTTAGGTACCTCGAACCTGATCGACGCTGGCGAAAACGATCTCGTGATCATGACTGGAAACGTCGCGATGCAAATCCTTGGCAAAGACTGGCATGCCACCTTGAAGGACATCGCCCGGGGGTTGAAACCAGGGGGCGTGCTGGCCTTCGAAAGTCGCAACCCACAAGCGCGGGCATGGACCGAATGGAACGACCCAGGATCCGAACGGAACACCGGCGTCGGGCGACTCCGGGAGCGGACGATAACAACGGCTCCCAACTCCGACGGGGTGGTCACCATGCAGTGTCGCAACGAGTTCATCGACGCGAATCACGTAGTCGACGTCGAGCAGGATCTTCAGTTCCGGACATTCGACCAAATCACCGAGGACTTGGACCGGGCGGATCTCACGGTCCTGAACGTTTGGAAAGATTGGAATGGCACACCATTCACAGGCTCAGCCGTAGAGCCGATCATGGTCTTCGAAGCAAGCTCGCGGACTTAGCCGACTCATCCGCACCATGCTCAACGCGGTGCCGCAGGTCCACCCGAGCCACCCAGCGATATGCACTTCGACACGACCCGGCAGGGTCCGCCGTTGCCCTTGCAGAGCGTGGCTGTTCGGGTCCTCCGGTGCTTGTAAGGTGTGTGCGGGTGACCGACCAGGGTCATAGTTTAGGGGAAGCACGTGTTTGAAGTTGAGGGAGAGCTGCGGCTGGATCGCCTCGGCGGTGGTGGCCCACGGCTTGTCGACCTCGGGCGCGATGCGACGTTCAGGCAGGTCAACGGGATAGCCGTGACTGGCAGGGACCTTTTCCATCTGATGTGGCGTGGCCTCTCGATCCCGGTCGTCGCCTTCAGACGAGGCGGTGAACCCGGAGTCGGGCCAGTCCCAGGAGGAATACCTCCGGACACGCCACCCGGGCTTCAGCACCCGCTGCATCAACGACGCCCTCGCCTGGGGCTACCAGCGGAATCGGTGATCAGCCACTCCAGGACCGGTGACAGCAGTTCCCTGCGCACACCGCGCAGGTGGGATTGCCAAGCCGGCTGGGTGACGACGTCAAGGGCCGAGGCCTGGAGAATGCCGCTGACGTACACGGATGCGGCTGAGAGGTCGGCAAGGATCCTTTCACGGGCCGGCCCGCGGGCGATAACCGCGGCCACGCGCAGTGCCGGGGAGACGCCTGCACTGGGAGCGCCCTCCGCATCCGGCTGACCTACCGGACAGGCAGGCTGAGGCGCTATATGGTCGAGGGCATGACCGACGCCGTTCCGACCTTGCGAACTCCCCGTTTCATCCTGCGCCCGCTTACGCCCGCGGATGAGGATGCGGTGATGGGCTACCGGGGCGACCCACGCCTGAGCCGGTTCCTCCCCCACCCGCCGATGGATCAGGGCCAGTACCCGGAATGGCTTGCCGAACGCACGGCTGAGATCTCCTTGCGGAACCCCGGCGACCGCCGTTTCCTGGGAATCGAACCGGCGTCGTCGGGCGGGCTGATCGGCGACGTTCTACTAAAGGTCGGGCCCGACACGGTCGAGCAGGGCGAAATCGGAATGATCCTGCAGCACGACGCGAAAGGCCAGGGCTACGCCGCGGAAATAGGGGATGCGATCCTCGCCTTCGGTTTCGAGCACTTGGGACTTCACCGCATCGTTGGGCGGGCCGATGAGCTCAATGTCCCCTCCCGACGAACCATGGAACGCCTCGGCATGCGCCTGGAGGGACACTTCCTCCAGGACAGGCGGCAGGACGGAACCTGGGCCAATACCGTCTTCTACGCCATCCTGCGGAGTGAATGGCAGACACAGCGGCGCCTCGGCGACCGGCACGCTGAGGGGTCCACGAATGGGGCCTCTTAGGGATCCCACGATCAGCCGTGGGAAGAGTTGACGAATCAACAGGTACACGTGCATACCGTTTCTCGGCTCCGCCGCCCGTCTTGCCATGACATGCCCCGTGCCCCTGATAGGTTCGGGCGATGGATCGATCCCACGCCGTCATCAGGCCACCCCTGGAGCAGGATGCCCGCAGCTTGACGGAAGTGCATGCGGCCGCGTGGCGTGCGGCCTACCGGGGCGTGATGACCGATGAGTTCCTCGACGGGATGGACCTCGATCGCATGAGCGACGGTTGGCGCCGCGGCATCGCCACCCCGGCGGAGGGAACGGTTCCCTTGCTTGCCGAGGTTGCCGGCGAGGTTGTCGGCTTCGTTATTGTGGGTCCACCCGATGCGGACGCCGAACCCGGGACGGGGCAGCTGTACGCCCTCAACGTGCACCCGAGCTGGTGGGCTCAGGGAATCGGGTCCGCCTTATTCACGGCCGCAGAGCAGAAGCTGGGCGACCTCGGGTACGGGCGGGCGTTCCTCTGGGTGGAAAAGAACAACCACCGCGCCATCCGCTTCTACAGCAGCCGCGGCTGGCTTCCCGACGGCGGGACTCTCGAGGACACCCGATTCAGCCCTCCGGTGTCGGAATCACGCCACAGCCGTACGTTTTAGAGAAGCAGTGGAGTTCTGCTTTGGTCTGCCGCACAAAGCCGCAGGCAAGATCAGGGATGGCCAGCGGCGCAATCGTGACCCGGATCGGGCCGCGCTGGGATCCACCCATGACCATCGCGGAAACCTACCGGCGTTTCGCGGCCCTTGAAGCACACGGCGTTTCCGGCATCTATGAGGACTGCGCCTGGCGTCGCAGGAGACGCGGGAGCGCAGGCACTGGTGGGCGGTCTTCCGCCGGCGAAGCGGCTACCGAGCCTGGTCTTCGCCGCCGCCCGGTCCCGGGGAGCCCCGCTCGCAGACCATGCGATATTCCGGCGTTGGCTGCTCAGCAACTGGCAGGAGGTGGCTGCGGTCATCCGCACCCGTTCCACCCAGACCAATGAGGCGGGCCGGTGCGCGGTCCTCGTCCCGCAGCTCGCCGCGATCGACGGCCCGGTCGCGCTCCTCGAAGTCGGCGCCTCCGCCGGGCTCTGCCTCTATCCCGACCGATACAGCTACACCTACCAGTGCGCCGATGGGCCGGTCCGGCTCCACGCCGCCGCGGCCGTGGCGGCCGCCGAACCTCCCCGGCTCGTAGCCAGTACGTTCAGCCCCTGAGCTGACCCCTGCCGACGCAGGACCCCGGGCCACATCCACATGCCGCTGGCAGACAACGTCTGGGCGAGATTCGTCTCAAAAGTGCAGTCGCTGGGACCTGACTGGGCAGAATGGTTGGATGAGGCATTTCTGCTGTTCCCGCGTCAGCACATCGAGCCAGGACGCCTCATCGACACGCTGAACCCGGCAAAGCTGCTGCGCGAGCGGGGCATCCTGACGGGCTCCCCCTCCGACTGAGTCGACCCGGCGACGTCGACGGCCGGCTCCTGCTGGACATGCCGCCCCACTCGCCCTTCCCGAACAGCGAAGTCCGGAGTGTGCTGGCGGTGCATGGGGGTCACATCTCGGGGACCTATTCCGTCAGAACTTCAAGACGACCACACACTTAGGAGCTGAGAGCAAATGCGGACGTCAATTTCGGCCGTGGACTCAGGGACCACCGACACACAGTCGCTCTTTCGACGCGGAAGCAACGGGTACGGCCACCTTTTCGGAGTGGCCTACCGCCTTCTTGGATCGGTTCACGACGCTGAGGACGCCGTCCAGGACGGCTTTACCCGATGGCACGAGCTGACTGAGGAAAACCGCCAGCTCATCCGGGAGCCCCTGGCGTGGCTGACCCGTGTAGTTAGCAGGGTGTGCCTTGACCGGCTGGGATCGGCAAGGGCCCGGCGCGAGCGGTACCACGGCATATGGTTGCCCGAGCCCATCGTTGGTGGCTCTTCATCGGCGCTTGGACGCACCCACCAGAACCTGGCGGCGGCGCCGCACCTCACACTCCATTCCGACCCTGCGGAGATTGTCAGCCAGGATGAGTCGGTCTCCGTGGCGCTGCTGGTGGCCATGGAACAGCTCACTGCTCCGCAGCGGGTGAGTCTCATCCTCCACGATGTGTTCCAGGTCCCGTTCTCCGAAATTGCGGAGATTGTCGGGAGAAGCCCGGAGGCCTGCAGGCAGCTGGCGACCGCGGCCCGCAGGAAGGTCCGTTCCTCCCGCCGCCCGCAGGTCCACGGCGTTGGAAGGGATCGGGTGGTCGAGGCTTTTGCCCGCGCCTGCGCGGACGGCGACATGGAATCCTTGGCCGCCGTGCTGGATCCGGACGTCGTCGCCAGGGCCGACGGCGGGAAAGCCGTTCGGGTGGCCCGGCGTCCGGTCAACGGGCCGCGCGATGTGGCACATTACCTGCTGGGGGCGCTGAGTCTCGAACAGCGCCAGCGGGGCGGATTGGAGGTCTCGTTGGAACTCGTGAACGGCTACACCGGCATCGTTGTCCGCCGGGCCGAAACCGTTGTCTGGGTGGTGGACCTGCAGGTCGTCGAGGGGCTTATCGAAGCCGTTGCCGTCATCGCGAATCCGGAGAAACTCAACGGTTCGGCCGGCGCTTCGTTGGGCAGCTCCACCGCCCAGCCGGTGTGATGCGCTGCCGGGGGCACGGATTTCGCCCCACCATGCGCGGTTTTGCGAACGCAAGCACCTCGGGCTGAACACCACCGCCAGCCGGCGGTGGTGTTCAGCCACTCCAGGTCATCCCACGGCGGCAGGCGTGTACTCCGGCAGCGCGCCGTTCGGACCGGCCGCTGCCAACAAGGCTTCGGCGTCATCGGCCGGCGGGTAGATCCACTCGGTATTGATGGTGGTCTTGAGATCCTGACCGGCGCTGCCCGTCAGCATCACGGTGCGGTCCCATCCCGAGGTAACGACCGCCCCCGCCGGACCCAATGCCAGGCAGGTCACGTAGTCGTCGGGGGCAAAGGTTTCCAGCGGCCGGTCGAGCAGGTCGGCGGCAACGTTATGGCCCGCAAACTTGCCGAGCGGTGTCGCATGCTGGCAGCTCTGCATCACGGTCCGACCTTCCGTCGCAATCGCCGCCGAGGTATCCCCGGCCGCGTAGACATCAGGAACACCGGTCACCCTGAGGTACTCGTCAACCTGCAGCCTGCCGAGACGATCCCGTTCTGCCGGGATGAACCGGGTCAACGGGCTTGCGGCCATGCCCGCGGTCCACACGGCGGTGTCTGCGGGAATCTCCGTACCGTCGGACAAGGTAACGCTTCCTTGTGCCACGGCAGCTACGCTCACCCCCAGGCGTGTCTCAATCCCCAGATCCGTCAGCGCCTCAATGATTACCGGGCGGGGATTGTCTCCAAGCTCGGGTGCAACTTCTGCCTCCCGTTCGACGAGAACGACGCGCACGTTTGCGTCCGGGCCTGCGATCTTCCGCAAGCGCCTGGTCAGCTCAGTGGAAATCTCGAGCCCAGTGAAGCCGGATCCGACAATCACTGCCGTGTATTGCCCCGCGCTTCCCGAGCGTTCGGGTAGGCGGTGCAGATGGGAATCCAGCCGCGATGCGCCGGCCAGGGTGTCGACGTTGAACATGTATTCCGCCCCGGGCAGCCTCGGCTGGACAACCTGGCTCCCCGACGCAAGCACCAGCCGGTCATACGACAGTTCGGAGCTGCTGCCGTCCCGGGCCACTGCGGTAACCGTCTTCGATGAGGTGTCGATACCGGTCACTGTGGCGGCCAGCCGCTGGACGCCAATGGGACCGAGGACCTTATCGAGCGGGACACGCATCTTGTGGGGGTCGGACTCGTAGAGACGAGGCCGCATGACCAGGTCATCGCCGGCGCTCACCACGGTGATATTCAGGTCGGATTCGGAAATACCACATTCACGACGCAATTTGGCCGCGCTTGCAGCACTCCACACGCCTGCAAAGCCGCCTCCGATGATCAGGACGTTTGCCATTATCAACCTCTCGTACATTTGCCGTCGCAACGCCCGGCGTCGTTGACGCCGGGCGTTGCATCCTGCGTAACCATCACCGAGGATGGCTACTTCGAAACTGGACCGTTGTCCATGCAGGTATGACGATGCAGCGCCACGGAATGTGAGGCCTGAATCCGGCAATCTGAAGGCGGCACCATCGAACGGCGGGTCAGGCCACGATCCGCAGTGGGTTCTGGAGCAGTTCCGTGAGGGTGGCGAGGAACTGGGCGGCAAGGGCACCATCGATGATTCGATGGTCCGCTGTAAGGGTGTAGCGAAGCCGCTTGCCCGCGCCGACCTCGCCGTCGACGAGGGTCACCTCGTCGCGTGCGGCACCGACCGCGAGGATGGCACCCTGGGGTGGGTTGATGATCGCGGTGAAGTGCTCGATGCCATACATGCCGAGGTTGCTGATCGTGAACGTGCCATCGCTCATGTCCGCGGCCGTGAGCTTCCTGTCGGCCGCTTTGGCCACGAGGTCGCGGGTTGTCGTGGAGATTGCGCTGACAGCCGCTTTGTCTGCATCCCGGATGACGGGGACAACAAGGCCTGCGGGTGAAGCAACGGCGATGCCGACGTGCACCCGCCCGTGGATGAGTGTCTGCCCGCGCCCGTCGGCTGCGTATGAGGCATTGACTCCCGGGTGGGCGCGCAGCGCGAGCGCGACCGCGCGGACAAGGAGGTCGTTGACGCTGATCTTCACCCCGGTTTCGGCGGAGGCCCGGTTGATCTGTGCGCGCAGTGCGAGCAGCCCGGCCACGTCGGCGGAGGCGGTGGCCGTGAATGCGGGGATGGTGGCGGCACTCTCGGTCAGCCGGGCTGCGATGGCCTGACGGATCGCATCGAACGGCACTGGATTCGGTTCCCGCGCGTCCGTCGTATCCGCGGTCGCTGTTCGTTCAACGGGCATGACCGGCGAGGCCTCCCCCGTCCCGGCCTGGGGCGGGGTGCCGGGGGTGTCGGCGACGGCGTCAAGGTCGGCCCGGACGATCCGGCCGCCGGGTCCGGTGCCTTCGATCGTGGTCAGGTCGATGCTCCGTTCGCGCGCGAGGCGACGGACCAGCGGCGTGGCTGCGAGCCGAGTGGATGGTTCGTCGGATGCGGCTGCCGCCGGCACGGGTGCCGCCACCTCTCCACCGGGAGCCGGCGCCGTCACCGCCGCGTCCGGCACATCCGTCGGCGCGGACGCTGCGGGTACGTCCACCGGCGTATCGCCGGTGCCGTCATCGAGGCGCGCTATGGGCGTGCCGATGGCGACGTTCTCGCCCTCCTCGACGAGGATCTCGGCGAGGATGCCGCCGTCGTAGGCCTCCTGTTCCATGAGTGCCTTGTCGGTTTCGATTTCGACGAGCAGATCACCCGGCGCGACGGAATCGCCGGGCTTCTTGTGCCAAGCGGCGATAGCGCCCTCGGTCATGGTGTCGGACAGGCGTGGCATGAGGATATCGATCATGGTGTGTGCTCTTCTCAGCGGCGCCGGGCAACGGCGTCAAGGGTTTCACGTATGGCGGTCTTGGCGTCGTCTGCCGAGGGCAGTGCGGCGGTTTCCAGGGACTTGGCGTAGGGCATAGGCACTTCAGCCATGGCTACGCGGCGGACGGGGGCATCGAGCCAGTCGAAGGCGCCATCGCTGATGGTCGCTGCGATCTCGGCACCGATTCCGTAGGTGAGCCAGTCGTCTTCGAGCACGACGGCGCAGTTGGTCTTCTTGACCGAGGCAATGATCGTGTCGCGGTCAAGGGGACGGAGGCTGCGCAGGTCGACGACTTCGACGTCGATCCCTTCGGCCGCGAGGTCTTCGGCGACCTGGAGGGCGACCGCGGCCATCCGGGAGTAGGCGACGACGGTAATGTCGGCTCCTTCCCGGGTCACGGCGGCCTTGCCGATCTCTGCCGGCTCGATGTCGTCGGGGACTTCGCCGGTGGTGTTGTAGAGGGCAAGGTTCTCCAGGACGAGCACGGGGTCGTCGTCGCGGATCGCGGCCAGCATGAGGGCCTTCGCATCTGCGGGGCTTGAGGGTGCGACGACCTTCATGCCCGGCACAAACGCATAGTAGAGCTCGATGTTCTGTGAGTGCGTGGCGCCAAGTTGCTGTCCGCCGCCACCAGGGGTGCGGATAACAAGGGGCACCCGGGCCTGCCCGCCGAACATGCCGTAGATCTTCGCGGCATGGTTGACGATCTGGTCAAGGGCCAGCAGCGAGAAGTTGATCGTCATGATCTCCACCACCGGCCGCAGACCCAGCATCGCGGCGCCGATCGCCGCGCCGGTGAAGCCTTCCTCGGCGATGGGAGTATCACGGACCCGTTTGGGGCCGAACTCCTCCAGGAGCCCTGCGGTGATCTTGTAGGAACCTTCGAAGAGCCCGATTTCCTCACCGATCAGGAATACGTTCTCGTCGCGCTGCATTTCGGATCGCAGCGCGTCCTGCAGGGCCTGCCGGTAACTGATGACGCTCACGCTGTCACCTCCGGGGATCCGTTCGTGTTCGGTCGTGGCGGTGCGGGGAACAAGGCATCTCCTGGTAGGCGGCGGGAGTCATTGGCGACGGGGGTGGCGTACGTGTAGTCGAACAGCGTCGCCACGTCCGGGTGGGCACTCGCGTCGGCGAACGCGGCCGCCTCGGCGACGGCCTCCCTGGCCTGGGCGTCGATCTGTGCAATCAGGTCATCGGTCAGCAGCCCCTGCTGCTGCAGGTTTGCCGAGTAGGCGGCGACGGGATCGGCTGCCTTCAGGGCCTCCGTCTCCTCGCGGCTGCGGTAGCGGGCGGGGTCGACCACCGAATGCCCCTTCAACCTGCCTGACGTCGTCTCCAGCAGGTATGGCTTGCCGGCCCGGGCGCTGGCCAGCGCCGTCTGGGCCGCCTCATGCACGGCGACGGGGTCGTTGCCGTCAACGCGGGCGGAAGCCATCCGATAAGCGGCGGCACGCTTGTACAACTCCGGTTCGGCGGACGACTGATCCACCGTGGTCCCCATGCCCAGCCCGTTGTTGATCACCACGTACACGATCGGCAGGTTCCACAGCGCGGCGATGTTCAGGGACTCGTGGAAAGCACCAATATTCGTCGTGCCATCGCCCATCAAACACACCACGGCCTCCGAGCCGCCCCGGTAGTTGATCGCGAGTGCGGCTCCGGTCGCCAGCGGCACCTGGCCGCCGACGATCCCGTACCCGCCCATGAAACGGGAGTCGATGTCGAACATGTGCATGGACCCGCCCCATCCCTTCGACACACCGTCCGAGCGGCCATACAACTCGGCCATCACGCGCTCCGGCGTGATGCCGCGCGCCAGCGCGTACCCGTGCTCCCGGTAGTTGGTGAAGACGTAGTCCTCGGGCCTCATTGCGGCCATGAGGCCCGAAACTGTGGCCTCCTCCCCCAGGTTCAGGTGGCAGTAGCCGCCGATCTTCGCCTCGGTGTAGGCCCGGGCGGCACGCTCTTCGAAACGCCGGATCAACACCATCTGCCGATAGAAACCGAGCAGCAGCTCATCCTGCTGAACATCTCCGGGGGTCGACGGTCCGATCGACGATCGGACCGCCGGTGACGGCGGGGCACCGCTGTCGGCTGTGGTCTTCGCGGCGGGGCTCTTCCGAGCGCGCGCCTTGCTGGGCGTGGACATATAAATTCTCCTTCTCACCTCGACGAATCCCAGCTGCGGGAGGATCGGGCGGCGGTCCGCGGCGGTCGCGGGGTCGCCTGAGCATCGCGGGGTTGGGGTGTCGAAACTGCGCTTTCTTTGGTCACGGCGCGCTACGGGCCGCGAGACTTCAGCGATCCACCAGGCTCCTACTCGGCGAGTTTCCCGGTGGTTGAAACGTCCTGAATGAGTTCGGCGATTTCATCAGGCACAGGGGGTATACCCTCTCGGACGACGCCGGTGGTGGGCGACCAGACGAGGTTGACCTGGAGTTGGGGATCCAGGTCCGGATAGTCGCTGCGGTTGTGGGCGCCGCGGGTTTCGCGCCGTTCCAGCGCGGACTCCAGCGTTGCCCGGGCCGCAATCAGCGAGGCCTTGAGGTCGAAGGCATGGGCGAGGTCCTGGAAGCCGGCGATGTCGGGGTGGATTCCAATGTCCTCCACCCTTTGGGCAATACGTCCGATCTCATCCAGGCCGGCCATGAGGCCCTTCTCATCCCGGACTACACCGGCATGCTTCGTCATGGTGTTACGGATCGCCCGCTGGAGCACCCGGACGTTCTCTCGACCGTCAGCGGTAAGCAGGGTATCAACCTCGGCACGCGCTTCTGCTATTGCGGCTGGAGACCTCCGGTGATTGGTCAGCCCGGCGGAGTAGCCCGCCGCGGCCTGGCCCACGATCCTTCCGTAGACGAGCAGTTCGATGAGTGAGTTGCCGCCGAGCCGGTTCGCTCCGTGGAGTCCACTCGATGCCTCACCGATCGCGTAGAGCCCATCCACGTCCGTGCCGTGGTCCTCGGGTCGCACCCACACCCCGCCCATTGAATAGTGCGCGGTGGGGGCGATCTCGATTGGCTGGCGCGTGATGTCGAGCATCTGCAACTCCAGCATCGTCTGATAGACCCGCGGAAGCCGCTGCAGAATGGTTTCGCGGGGAAGATGCGATACGTCCAGCCAGACTCCGCCCTTCTCGGTTCCGCGGCCCTCCTGAATTTCGGTGTATGCGGCGAGGGCGACGCGGTCGCGGGTTGAAAGTTCCATCCGCTCGGGGTCGTAGCGTTCCATGAAGCGTTCACCGAGTGCGTTGCGCAGGATCCCGCCTTCCCCGCGTGCGGCTTCGGAGATCAGCGTGCCGGCGGCGTTCTCCGGTTCCAGGATCCCCGAGGGGTGGAACTGCACAAGTTCAGCATCGCGCAGGCGGGCGCCGGCCTCGACGGCGAGGCGGAACGAGTCACCGGTGTTCTCGTCGCGACGGGACGTCGTCTGCCGCCAGATGCGGTTATGGCCGCCGGCGGCGAGAATGACCGCATCAGCATGGATGAGGTAGCGCGTACCATCGTTGATGTCGAAGCCGTACGCCCCGAAGACGCGGTTGTCGTCGACCAGAAGACGGGTGATGTAGACGCCGTCGAGGATCGGTACCTTCAACTGTTCGGCTCGTGACACGAGCGTCCGCTGGATCTCCAGCCCGGTGTAGTCTCCGGCGAACGCGGTGCGGCGCCAGGTGTGGGCTCCGAAGAAGCGTTGTGAGATGCGCCCATCCTCGGTCCGGGCGAACGACATCCCGTATCTTTCCAGATCCCGGATGCCTTCCTCCGCGCCGCGGGTGACGACCTCCACGGTGTGGGGATTGGCCAGGAAGTAGCTCTCCTTGATCGTGTCGGCAGCGTGCTGCTGCCAGGAGTCGAGAGGGTCCTCGGTTGCGAGGGCAGCGTTGATGCCGCCCGCTGCCAATGAGGTGTGTGCATCAAGACGCGACCGCTTGGCCACGGCCATCACATCGACGCCGGCCTCGGCGAGTTCGATTGCTGCGCGGAGGCCCGAGCCGCCCGCACCGATGACGAGGACGCCAGTCGCGAGACGACGTTCGCTGGTGTTCATGATGGTTGTCCTTTTTGCCGAGAAGCGGGGCCGCCTCAGGTGGCAGGAGTGGGATAGGAGGTTGGGCCTTCGCTCCGACGCCTTGTGGAAGGGAGCTTGAGCGTCGGCCTGAGCGGAGCCAGGAGCGTTGCGGGTATCACGCACGGAACGCGGCCTTCGGATTGCCGTACACCGGGAATAGGAAGGCGACCTTCTTGGGGGGAGGTGCGGCTGCTGTCCTCGATCAGTACGACTATGGACGAATATCGTGAGATCCGGCGGTCCACCGGCCGAGCCTCCTGGACGAGGTTTGACCCCTCATGTTGTGGACCCGTGGAGAAGCGGCGCCGCCGCCTGTCATTTCCAGCCGACATGGCATCCGCCGAACGTTTGATTACCCGGGAGTTGTGGGGTTCATAGCTTCCGATCCTCTGGCTGGGTCCTGCCGCGCCTGTTTCCGCGTTGCCTTTAACTATGGTTCGGCCCGGGCAACAGGGGCCAGCAAATGGGGCGAAATGCCACTCAATGTCCCACCCATTTCTGCCTTCGGACCGCTGGATGTAGTGGTAGGAAGCTGAGGTTGCCGCAGGCTCGGGCCGCCAATGGAACGCGGCGACAGAAGGACCTGGGATGAAGCACAGCGCGCGGCCGCATCAGAGGCGAGGGTCCACCGGTTCGGACTCCATTGCCAGAACTTCAAACACTGCCTGATGCACCCGCCACAGAGGCTCGTCAGCGACGAACCTCTGTGGCGGCCTCGACGCCGAGCGCACATTCGCTGAGTGCCATGCAACGTTTGTGTCCCACGTCCCGTTGAGGGAACCTCCGTGCGGCAGGAGTGCGAGAATGACCGGATGCCGCACGAAGGAACACCAGTGGGACGGATTCAGGCGTTGTACCGGTATCCGGTGAAATCAACGTCCGGCCAGTCCCTGCGCAGCGTCCGCGTTACGGAGGAGGGCCTGCAGAATGATCGCCGGTGGGCGGTTTATACCCGTGATGGTGGTATCGCCAGTGGAAAACGGACCCGCCGCTTCCGCCCGGTCGCTGGGCTGATGCACTGGGCCTCCACGGCCGAGGATGACGGCGGCATACCGATCCTGCGCAGCCCGAAGGGCGTGCCGTACCGGGTGGACGATCCCGCCGCGTCCGAAGCACTCAGCGCGGCCTTCGACCAGGAGCTGCAGTTGCGCCCGGAAAGCACGGTTCAGCACCACGACGAGTCACCGCTTCACGTGCTCACCACGTCCTCTCTCGCTGCTGTTAGCAAACTGGCGGGTGCCATGATCGACCACCGCCGTTTCCGCGCCAATATCATCCTGGACACCGGTGCAGAGCCGGAGTTTCTCGAAACCGGATTGCTGGGTGCGGAACTGAGGGTTGGAAGCACTGTGCTTCTCCGCATGGAGGCCGGTATGCCGCGCTGCACCATGGTTGACCAGGACCAGGCGGATGTCACGGCCGGCCCGAAGGTCCTCAAGAGCCTTGGTACCCACCACGGAACGATCTTCGGCCTGCAGGCCCGCGCACGCAGCCTGGGAACGCTTCACGTAGGGGACCTCGTCACCCTGCGTCGGTCCGGCCTCTAGCTTGCTGCCCCGTGCCCCACCCCCGGAATCAACCTTGGAAGACCTTCGGAACCCTGAGGCACGCCCGTGCGCTGGAGGCGGCACAGGGCGGCAACTACTAGAGGTAGCTGAAAGGATGGTGCGATGGCAGACTCTGCGCCGCCTGCCGCATTCCGCGGGCTTTGGCCGTTCGCCCCGCACGCCGTAGCCTGCTGCAATGGTTGAGGACGAAGAAAAACTGAGCGGCGGCAACGCATCACCCGCTGTGGTGCGCGTCGGTGCCACGGTCCGCAAGCCCTGGTCGGCGAACTCTTCAGCCATTCAGCACTATCTCGGTGCGCTCCGGTCCTCCGGGGTGGACGCGCCCGAGCCGCTGGGACGGGACGCGGAGGGCCGCTCCGTGGTTGCGTACGTCGAAGGCACACCTGCGATGGATCGGTTGCCGCTCGGACGGGACGAGCTGCTGCGGGTCGGCCGGATGATCCGCCGGATCCATGATGCGAGCGAGGCCGTCGCGATCGCCGAGCCGGACCAGTGGAAGGTTTTGCTGCCGGCCGAGGACCCGGATCTGATGTGCCACAACGACCTGGCACCGTGGAATCTCGTCATGGGAGAGCGGTGGGTGTTCATCGATTGGGACGGTGCGGGTCCGAGTACGCGCTTGTGGGATCTGGCGTACGCCGCACAGTCCTTCGCCCTGCTGTTCGACGGGCAGCCGGTGGCAGAAGCCGCCTTGAGACTGTCCGCCGTGGTGGACGGGTATGACGCCGATGATGGACTGCGCAGCGCATTGCCGGCGGCCATGGCGGAACGCACCGCCGCGATGTTCAATCTCCTGCGATCCGCACACGGGGCCGGGTTCCAGCCGTGGGCTGACATGTACGTTGACGGGCACGGGGAGACCTGGCGAACCGCGGCGGAATATGTGGCACGGAACCAGGCTGCCTGGAGACAAGCCCTCACGCGACAGTAGGGACCACAGAACCAGCCGGCAACCGCCGGGAGTCCCTGCGGCTGACGGCATAGGGTTGGAGTATGCCCCTCGCCCTTGTCACCGGAGCCGCCCGCGCCAACAGCATCGCCGCCGGGATCGTGCCCCGGCTGCTCTCCGACGGGTGGGACGTCGCCACCAGCGACCTGGATGGAACCGATTACCCCTGCGACCTGTCGTCCCCGACCGGTCCCGAAGAACTCGTCGACGCCGTCACGCGGGACCGCGGCCCGATCACGGCGCTGATCCTCAGCCACGCCCACGACATCGAA
>NZ_JBTNDJ010000023.1:0-30840 GCF_054511055.1 Arthrobacter melezitosi | reverse complement strand
CCGATGCGGTCTTCGCCCAGCAGATCCCCGCCCGCAGCATCCGCCGGCTCGCCTGCGACGCCGACCTGATCCCCCTGGTCCTGGGCGGGAAGGGCCAGGTTCTCGACCTCGGCCGCAGCCAGCGGCTGTTTCCCCCGCACCTGCGCCGGGCCCTGGTGGCCCGCGATAAGGGCTGCGCCTTCCCCGGGTGCACCATCCCCGCGACATGGTGCGAAGCCCACCACATCCGCCCCTGGGCAAAGGGCGGCACCACCACCCTCACCGACGGGGCGCTCCTGTGCCCGCACCACCACCACCGCATCCACGAAGGCCCCTGGACGGTGCACTCGAAGCACGGCATCCCCTGGTTCCTCCCACCCCACCACCTGGACCCGGACCAAAGACCCCGGCGCAACGCATACTGGACAGCCCGACCCCCGAGCGGAACTACGGAACGCCACCTCGAGTAAGCAACTGGACACCTCCTCGCGGCCCCACCTGTCCGGTCACCCGGCCCGACCCACCTGTCCGGTCAAGCGGCCAAACCCGCCCAACCGGTCACCCGGCCAAACCCGCCCAACCGGTCACCCGGCCAAACCCGCCCAACCGGCCAAGCGGCATCGATCCGCCAATCCGGTCACGCGGCATCGATCCCACTTGCGCAAGGCAGCACCCGCCCTAGGGTGAAAGGCATGAGTGCCGCCGCCGACTTCATCGACGAGTCCCTCCAGTACGAAAGTACCGAGGAGCGAGCGGAGGACTATGAACGACGCATGGGAGGTGCGCTCGAATACTACGGCGCCTCGGTGGGCGCCATCCGCGGCACCATCCGCAACGCCACCCGCCGCTATCCGGATCTTTCGCACGACGACGTCACGGCCCTCGCGTCCGAGCTCTGGGCGCGGCCCGTATTTGAACGTCGGCTCGCGGCCGTGGTGCTGCTGCAATCCAACGTCCGGCTGCTCGTCCATACGGATCTCACCCGCGTCGAGGGCTTCCTCCGCTCGGCGCCGCTGCACGACCTCGCCGACCCGCTTGCGGTCGACGTCGTCGGGTCCCTCCTCCTCCGACTCGACGGGCAGGACGCCCGCCGGGTCCGCACGGTCCTTGAACGCTGGGCGGCCTCGGACGAGGCCCGGCTCCGCCGCGCGGCGGTGCTGGCCCACCTTCCCGCCTTTCGGAAGGGCGTGGGCGATGAACCTGCCTTCCAGCGCATCGTTCGGCTGGTGTCGGGCGGACAGGACACCCGCGTCGAGGAGGTTGGGGAGGCCGTCCGCCTTGTCCGTGCGGCTGTCGGCCCCTGACCTGCTTCTGGAGCGGCCCGACATGCGTCAGGACCGACGGCGCCCGCAGGCGGCCTTCGGAGACGGTCCCTAAGATGAGGCATGGACTTCTCGGACACCGTGTGGACGCTTCTGGGGGCGGGGCTCATCCTGCTGATGCTCGCCGACGTCTTCCATACCCTGCTCTACCCGCACGGATCCGGGCCCGTCTGCCGGACCATCATGCGCGGATTCTGGTATCTCTCGAGGGGAGTGAGGGGCCGGTCCTCCGCGCTTGCCGCACCGCTGGCGATGGCCGCCGTGATCGGGGCCTGGGCGGCGCTGGCGACCGCGGGATGGGCCTTCCTCTACCTGCCGCACCTGCCTGAGGGATTCGTCTACGCCGACGGCGTGCCGCAGCAGGGCGGCTTCGCGGAGGCGATCTACGTGTCGATGGTCACCCTCTCGACCGTCGGCTTCGGTGAGGTCGTGGCGGGAGATGCCGGCCTCAGGCTGCTCACCGCCTCGCAGGCCGTCACCGGTTTCGGTCTGCTGACGGCCACCGTCTCCTGGATCCTGCAGACCTATCCGGCGCTGAACCGCCGTCGCGCCCTCGCCCATGACCTGAACCTGTTCCGGGAAGCGGCCGGCCCCGAGGGCCTGGCGTCAATCGACCCGCATCATGCCGCCGGACTCCTTGAGTCGCTGGCCAGGCACGTCGCGTCCGCCAGCATCGACCTGCTGGCGTTCTACGAAAGCTACTACTTCCACGAGGTGGAGCAGCGGAGTTCCCTGCCGGAGAGCATCGCCTATGCCTCCCGCCTGGCCGACGAGGCCCAACGCAGCGGGGACAGGGAGCTCCGGTTTGCCGGGCGGATGCTCGCCGCGGCACTGGAGGATCTCGCGCAGGTCCTCCGCGCACGGTTCGGGCATGCCGGGGAGACCTCCTCGGCCGTCTTCGATCACTACACGATGCACCACCGCCACGGCCGCTGAAGGCGGTTCGAGCGGGGATCCGCAGTAACGACAGCACAGCGGTCGACGCCGGCCCCCGCGGAGCGGCCCTCACCGCCCCGCGTGAGGTCGGAACCTAGAACAGCGACACGTTAAGGATCGGCTCCGGCACGTCATCCCGGTCCTTCAGGAGGGGCCCGGCCTCCCCGGAGCTCTGGAGCACGGCCTGGACCTGCCCGGGAGAAGCGCCCGGGTTGTTGGCGAGGTAGAGTGCTGCGCCCCCGACAACCAGTGGGGCGGAGAAGCTTGTTCCGCTGGCTACAGCGTATTGGCCGCCGAGGTAGGTCGAATCGATGCAGGTACCCGGTGCGGCGATGTCGACCGCGGGCCCGTAGTTCGAGTACGAGGCAAGACTGTCGTCGATCTCGCCGGGAACGCACTCGTCGACGGGTCCGACTCCTCCCGGCTGTCCGTCGGTATCGGAGAGTGCCGAAACCGTGATGACCGAGGAGTAACCGGCGGGTTCTACGCCGCTCGCGTCGCTGGCCTCGTTCCCCGCGGCCGCCACGACGGGGACACCGGCGCCTATTGCCGAACAAACGGCCTCGAGGATCATGTTTTCGTTCGGTGGTTGGCAGTCGACGTCGTTCCCGCGCAGCTGGCCGCCGAGGCTGAGATTGGCAACGTCGACGGTCTCTGCGTTGGCGGTCACCCAATCCAGCCCGCAGAGCAGGCTCGAATCGGTGATGATTCCCCATGAGTCCGCCACCCGGACCGACCACAGCCGCGCACCGGGTGCGACTCCGACCCGCCCGATCTCGTTGTCCAAGGCGGCGGCAAGTCCGCCGACCATCGTGCCGTGGCCGACGGCGTCTTCGTACCCGTCCCCGGAGGCACAATCGACGCCGCCGACAACGTTGAGATCGGGGTGGTCCGACTGCAGGCCCGTATCGAGAACCGCAATGTCGGCGTCGACTCGCTCGTCGATGCCGTCGATCTTCGCCGTCGGACTTTCCAGCGCCCCGGTCCGTTTCACACCGTTCGACACGATCTGCGCCGGCTGCGGCGGATCGGCAATGGCGCCGACCTGAGGAGCTGCGACCGACCGGTCCGGCAGGATTTCGCTGACCCGGGGATCGGTCTCAAGCTGCTGGACCTGGGTCCCGGAGAGGACCGCCGAATAACCCTGGAAGGCCGATTGATAGACGATGTCCGGCCGGATCCCCGAGTCCTGCGCATGCTCGGCGGACACCGTCCCGGCGTCGACGCCTTCGTTGAGGACAACGATCACCGGCTGGGCAGGAGCCTGAGCACCGGACTCCACCGCACCCGCGGGCCATGGGCCAAGGGTGGTGCCGACCAGCACCGCCAGGATTGTTCCCACAGTTTTTGCAGCGTTCATGAGACGCCTTCCTTGCCTGGAGATTCGGCGAGGCGCGGGGGGAGGGCCGCTCACCGTTTCGCCCCATCTTAGGCGCGCCCCGGGCGCACAACAACGAAAATGAACTTCGTACGACGGCCCGGTGCCGCCGCCCGGCTCACCCTGGGGCGTCCAGAAGACGCCGGGCGAAGAATCGTGCCTCACCCTCGATCTCGAATCCCGGCACGGCGGTGTGGCCGCCGGTATTTGCGGAAAGCGTCTTCTCCGGCGCAGGGATGGCGTCGAATACCGCGAGGCCCGCGGACCGGTCAACCAGTTCGTCATCCCACTGCAGCAGGAACCTGACCGGCACCCGGAGACGGCCGGCGTCCTCCACCAGCGGCCCGGTGCCGACCAGGCCGAACACGGCGGCGGTGACCCGCGGGTCGGCCGCGACGAAGGGGATTCCGACCGCAGCGCCCAGCGACAGGCCCCAGAAGCCGACGCCAATGTCGGCCCCGACCTCGTCCAACGCCTGGACGGCCGTCAGCGTCCGCGACCATTCGGGCAGGGCCCGGGCACCGACGTCGGCGTTGTAGCTCTCGAGCAGGGGGCCCACCGGGACGCCGCCGCGCCGTGCCGTGGCGAGTCGGTTAACGAATTCCCTGTCCCGGTCCTCCCGCTCCCGATCGCCGTGGCCGGGAGCGTCGATCGCGACGACGGCGGCATCCATCTCCTTCAGGTAATGCCGCGCGCGTGCCACCACCGCCGGTACCCCCTTGTGCTGGCCGCCGCCGTGGGCAAGCAGCACCACCGCCCGGCGCTCGGCGGGCCGGTCCCGGGTCCACAGCACGCCCGGGAGCACCCCAAGTCGGAAGGGGCGTTCCAGAACGCCGTCGGCAGAGGTCCGGTCAAGGAATTCCATGCGTGTTCCCTTCAGGTCAGACCGCCGAGCGGTGTCCAGCCGACGGGGAGCGGCCCGCGGATGTCCGCCCGGCGACGGTCGGCGTCCGCCGACCAGCCCTGGGCTGCCCGGGCTCCCGGCGCACCGACCGGCCCCCGCGCCACCCGGAAGCCAACATCCTCCAGCACCGCGTCCGGCGCGCTGCCCCGCCGCACCGACGCCCGGCTGCTCCATGCCCGGTCGGCCCACCCACCGCCACGGATGGTCCGGTAGTCGCCGTACCGGGCGGTGTCCGCGTAATCCCAGCACCACTCCCACACGTTCCCGATGGTGTCGTAGAGCCCGAACGCATTGGGGGCCTTCAACCCCACCTCCTGTGGGGCGTCGGTGCGGTCGGCCGCCGTCCACGCGATGTCGGGCAAGGCGCCGTAGGTCGGTGTCCGGGTGCCCGCGCGGCAGGCCCACTCCCACTCCGCCTCGGTGGGAAGCCGAAAGCCGTCCGCGTCGACGTCCCACCGGACGTCCCGCTCCCGGACCGCGTAGGCCGGCCGCACCCCGTCCCGGACCGACATGGCGTTGCACCACCGGATGGCGTCGAACCAGGTCACCGGGTGTGCGGGTCCCTTCGGCGGCCGTCCGGGTGGAACCGGTGACCCGGACGCCGCCGCCCAGTCGGCCCAGGTGACCTGCGTGCGTCCCATCAGGTAGGGAACCAGCGTCACCTCCCGGGAGGACCCGGAGCGCGCATCGCGCAGCCCGATGGTGCCGCCGGGGATCGGTTCCATCGCGAGGGTCACCGCCGGCCGCCGCGGGGATGCCGGCCGGCGGCCGCCGGGGACAGGACGCGGCCGGTCGAGTGGAACACCATGGTCCTCATTCTCCGCGCGGGGAAGCTTTTCTGCGCAGAACCGGAGACGATTGTTTCCATCGCGCCGGTGGAGGCAGGACGTTCACCCGGGTTCACCCGGGCGTTGACTGCCCGCCTCCCATTGGCAACGTGGAGACGGAAGAGTCCCTTGGGTCAGCTGTGACGGCTGAGTTTTACCGAAAACCTGCTTCCAACCAAGGAGATTGCCTGTGATGCACCCCATCAGCCCCCTGAGCGCGCACCGCCGGCGGAAGGAGCCCCTCCGTGCCCTCCTGACCGGCGCGGTGACCCTGGCCGCCCTCGCCACCGGTATCAGCGGAGCCTCCGCCGACACCACCCGGGATGACCGGGCCACCGTTATCGCGCACCGCGGGGCCTCCGCCGACGCACCGGAGAACACGCTCCCCGCCGTCGACCTCGGTGCGGCGGTGAAGGCCGACTTCGTCGAGATCGACGTCCAGCGCACCCTCGACGGCGAACTCGTCGTCATCCACGACACCACGCTGGGCCGCACCACCGACGTTGAGGCGAAATTCCCCGCCCGCGCCCCCTACCGCGTGGCGGACTTCACCTACGCGGAAATTTCGACGCTCGACGCGGGATCCTGGTTCGGTGCCGGTTTCGAAGGAACACCGGTTCCGACCCTGCAGCAGGTCCTGGATACCCTGCACGGCAGGGCCGGGCTGCTCCTCGAAGTCAAGAGCCCCGAGCTCTACCCGGGCATCGCGGGACAGATCGCGGCCGCGCTCGACTCCGAGGGGTGGCTGAACGCCGACGCGCGGGCCGGACGCCTCGTCGTCCAGTCCTTCAACTGGGACTTCATGCGGGAATTCAACGCCCTTGCGCCGGAGGTCCCGGCCGGGCTGCTCGGCGGCCCGCCCGCAGCGGAGGAATACGCGGAACTGTCCACCTGGGCCGACCAGATCAACCCGAGCCACACCCGCGTTACGGAGGAGTTCGTCGCGACGGTGCACCAATACGGCATGGAGACCTGGCCGTACACCATCGACGACCCTGACCGAATGCGTGCCCTGGCCGCCCTCGGGGTGGACGGCATCATCACGAACAAGCCCGCCCTGCTCAGCGGGGTGCTGAAGACGGACCCGGCAGGCACCAAGTAGGCCGGCGCCCACCGGGACGGGGCCCGGCCGCCCGTCCCGGTGGACCGTGCCAACCCTGCTACGGGAGCCTGCCCCTTCACCACGGGGATCCGGGCGATTATCATCCGGGCATACCCCGCCTCGAGGAAGGTGCCACCAGTGGAGACCGCCGCCGACTTCGACGCCGCCCTGCGCGCCCTCGCCTCCGACGAACAGCGGGTAAAGTACGCGCGGTACTTCCCCGGCGATGATTCCTTCATCGGCGTCCGCATGGGCGACGTGTTCAACCTCGCCAAGACCGCGCTCGCCCTGCCCGCCGCGGAGCTCGAGGCGCTGCTGGAGAGCCCCACCCACGAAGTGCGGGTGGGAGCCTGCTCGATCATGGGGAAGGCGGCCATGAGCCGGAAGGTGACGCCCAACCGCCACCGTGAACTGTACGAGCTGTACCTGCGGCGGCACGACCGCATCGATACCTGGGACCTCGTCGACCTCGCCGCCCACCAGGTGGTCGGCACCTGGCTCCTCGACAAACCCCGCACGCCTCTCGACCGCCTCGCCGAATCGGGGTTCTGGCCCGAACGGCGCAGTGCCATCGTCGCGACGGCCGCGTTCCTCAAGCGGAAGGAGGTGGACGACACCCTCAGGATCGCCGCAGTCCTCGCCGCCGACGGTGAAGAACTCGTCCAGAAGGGCGTCGGCTGGATGCTCCGCTATGTCGGAGACATCGACCGGGCCAGGCTGCTGGCCCACCTGGACCGGTATGCGCCCGACATGTCACGCGCCGCCGTCCGGGCGGCGATCGAGAAACTCGATCAGTCCACCCGCGGGCGCTACCTCCGGCCGAACTGAGCAGGTGGACACCCGTCGGCGCCGCCTGCGCTCCTAGCCGCCCCAGACGGAGGCGCCCACCGCCTGCAGCGCCTGGTTGTCGATCCTGAGCAGCGATGCCCCGACGCCGCCCACCGCATACAACGAGACCGGCACCAGAAGGCACCACTCCCGCAACGATCCGGCATTGCCCAGCACGGGCACGGCGAAGTGCCCGTTCCGCTTCCACATCCAGCCCACCACCGGCAGCGACGCCAGGACCCGCGGCGGCCGGATGCGAAGCGGGTAGAGGAGGTTACAGCCCCCTGTCGTCATCATGTCGCCGGCAATGTGCACGACGACGCCGAGGCCCACTGCGATGGGAAACCAGAACTGCTCCTCGGGCGCGAAGGCGGTGACGAAGGCACCGGCGGCCAGGCCCACCGCCCACGGGAACTTGCGCATGGTGTCCGGGATGATCTTCAACGCCTTGGCGGCGAAGGAGACAAGCAGGACGGTCAGCAGGCCTGCGCCCGGGTAGATGGTTCCGTAGGATGCGGTTTCAGCGGTCCACATTCCTGCGAGCCAGGCCACGGCCACGAAGGCCAGGACGCCGAGCAGGGAGTGGGTTCCGCGGCGGTGCCCGCCGGAGAGCTTCCCGATGCCGGTGCAGACAAGGTTCGACACCGGGGGCAGGGAGTTGGCGATGGTGGCGCTGCGGTGGTCCGCATCCGGGAGAAGCGCAGCGCCGGCGGTCACCAGGGCGCCGGTGACCACGCCGATGGGGCTGACGTCGAGCAGGCCCAGTCCTAGGTTGAAGGATCCGGGCGGGACCGGCAGCACGCCGGTGCCGACCTCGATCCGGGTGGTGACAGCGACCCAGGCGGCTGCGCCGCAGGCTGCGTGGTGGGCTCCCATCATGGTGAGCGTCCCTTTCTGGAGAAACTTCGCCGCGCCGCTGTGCGGTCCCGGCGTTTTTGCTCCACCATCGTTGCCGCTGCCACTGTCATTGTGCCCGGCGGGGCCATTGCCGGTCCGACAGCGGGCTGGCATCCTTGAGGAATCCGGCCCACGGCAGCACACGGGAGGAACCGACGATGCCGCTCTATCTGTCGAAGTTCAGCTACACCCCTGAATCCTGGGCCCGACTGATCGGCAACCCGGAGGACCGGCGGCAGGCCGCCCAGACGTACATCGAATCGGTCGGAGGGAAGCTCCACGGCTTCTGGTACGCGTTCGGAGAGCATGACGGCTACACCCTGTGGGAGGCGCCGGACAATGTGTCGATGGCTGCGGTGGCCATGGCACTGAGCGGCGGCGGCGCGCTCGGGTCGCTGGAGACGACGGTGCTCATGACCGTCGATGAAACCCTCGAGGCCCTCCGCAGGGCCGGTGGGATCAGGTACCGCCCGCCCGGGGCATGAGGCCGGGGTCCGCGGGGACCCTGCAGGAACCGAAGCCCACGAGCGAAAGACCGGCGACGCCTTGATTGAACTGCACACGGACCAGGAGGTCGCCGAAATGGCCGCCGCCGGGGAGTTCGTAGCCTCCACCCTGCAGGCCCTGAAGCTTCATGCCGTCGTGGGGACGGACCTGCTGGAGCTCGATGCGCTGGCCCACGACCTGATCCGCCAACGCGGAGCCCAGTCGTGCTACCTCGACTACGCGCCCTCCTTCGGGTCCGGGCCCTTCGGCTACGTCCTGTGCACCTCGGTGAACGACGCCGTCCTCCACGGCAAGCCCCACGCCTACCGCCTCCGGGAGGGGGACCTGCTGAGTCTCGACTTCGCCGCCACCGTTGATGGGTGGGTGGCCGATTCGGCCTTCAGCATCGTCGTCGGCACGGCCGACCGGGACGACCTCGAACTGATCCGGCTGACCGAGCGCGCGCTTGAGGCCGGGATCGACGCCGCGGTGCCGGGAAACCGGATCGGGGACATCTCCTACGCGATCGGCAGCATCGCCCGTCAGGCCGGCCTGTCGGTCAACCTTGAATTCGGCGGCCACGGCGTCGGGCGCACGATGCACAGTGACCCGCACGTGCCCAACGCCGGCCGGCCGGGCCGCGGGTTCCCCCTCAAGCCCGGCCTGGTCCTCGCGATCGAACCCTGGTTCATGCGCGGCACCGACCGGCTCCGCGTGGACCCCGACGGGTGGACGCTGCGGAGCGCCGACGGAAGCCGCGGCGCCCATTCCGAACACACGATCGCCGTCACGAAGAATCGGCCGATCGTGCTCACCCGCCGGCCCTGGGGCGACAGATTTCCCCCGTGAGGCCCGGCTACCGCTCCTGCAGGACCGAGAGCACGTTCCCCGACGGGTCCTTGAACCAGGCGATGAAGGGGCCTCCGCCGCGGTGGACGCCGGCGTCGTCCTGCTCGATGCCGTCGTAGCGTTCAAGGCGCACTCCACGCTCGGTCAGCGCACCGACGGCGGCATCGATGTCCGCGACCTCGAAGTTCAGGATGGTGAAGCTGGCCGGGGTGGCATCGGACGATTCGTAGACGAGGGTGTCCCGTCCGCCGGCGAGGTGCAGCCACATCAGGCCGTGCTCCTCCGACGTCTTCAGCCCCAGTGTTTCGCCGTAAAACCGCCGGGCGTCCGACAGGTTCCGGACGGCCAGGCCGCTGAAGGCCTTCGTCTCTGTGAACATTTTCGTTGTCCTTTCGCGGGGGAGCCGCTGCGCTGCGGCCGGTAGCCCCAGAATGGCACTCCACACCTCTGGGCAACAGGGGGACTTTGCGCAGGCGGCCCGTCCGGCCCAGCAGCCCGCAGGGAGCCGGCTCCCTCAGGATTCTGGCAATTGCCTGTTGCCAAGGGGCCTCCGAGGGAGTGAAGTTGGTTCTACTCAGGCCGGAGTCCGGCCGCCGTTCCGTTCCGGTGCGGCGCACCCGCTAGGGAGGTCACCATGAGCACGACTTCTGAACCAGTCACCGAACCGGCCCGCGGGGGTGAGGAACCGGAGCTCAAGCGGGTCCTCGGGCCAAAGCTCCTGCTCCTTTTCATCGTCGGCGACATCCTGGGTGCCGGTGTCTACGCCGTCACCGGCACGATGGCCGGTACCGTCGGCGGCATCGTTTGGCTGCCGTTCCTCCTGGCCTTCATCGTGGCGACGCTGACGGCCTTCTCCTACCTGGAACTGGTGACGCAGTACCCCCAGGCGGCCGGTGCGGCGCTGTACTGCCATAAGGCGTTCGGCGTCCACTTCGTGACCTTCCTCGTGGCCTTCGCCGTCGTCTGTTCCGGCATCACGAGCGCCTCGACCTCGGCGAACGTCCTGGCCCAGAACTTCTTCGGCGGGCTCGAGATCAACGGCTGGATGGCGGTCCCGGGCCAGGGCGTGATCACGGCGGTGGCGATCGGCTTCATGCTGCTGCTGGCGGTGATCAACCTGCGCGGGGTGGGGGAGAGCGTGAAGTTCAATGTCGTGCTCACCATTGTCGAGATGACCGCGCTGTGCATCGTGATCGGCGTCGGGTTCTTCGTGATCGCCCAGGGGGAGGGGAACCTGCAGCAGGTCACGGTGTTCTCCGACTACGAGGACAAAGGGCTGTTCCTGGCGGTCACCGCGGCGACCTCCATCGCGTTCTTCGCGATGGTCGGCTTCGAGGATTCGGTGAACATGGTGGAGGAGACGCACAATCCCGAGCGGATCTTCCCGCGCACCATGCTGACCGGCCTCGGCATCGCCGTGATCCTCTACATGCTGGTGGCCGTCTCGGTGGTCACGGTGCTCACGCCCACCGAACTCGGGGACATCCGCGAGGCCGAAGGCGCAGCACTGCTCGAGGTGGTGCACAAGGGCTCGCCGGACTTCCCGATCGACAACATCTTCCCGTTCCTCGCCGTCTTCGCGGTGGCGAACACCGCCCTGATCAACATGCTGATGGCCAGCCGCCTCATCTACGGCATGGCCCGGCAGAACGTGCTGCCCCGCCCACTGGGCAAGGTGCTGCCCGGCCGGCGGACGCCCTGGGCCGGAATCGCGTTCTCGACCCTCCTCGCGCTGGGCCTGATCCTGTACGTGACCAGTGACCCCGAGAGCAACATCGTCGCGAACCTCTCGGGCACCACCGCGTTCCTGCTGCTGTGCGTGTTCACCGTGGTCAATGTTGCCTGCGTCATCCTGCGGCGCAAGCGCGATCCCAACCGCAAGGTGTTCTTCACCTCACCGGGCCCCCTGCCGATCATCGCGGCACTGCTGTGCGCCTTCCTCGCCGGCCCGTGGGTCGGCCGGGACATCATCCAGTACCAGATCGCCGGCGGGCTGATGGCGATCGGCGTCCTGCTGTGGTTCATCACCTGGCTCATCAACCGGAGGACCAACGCCGGCGCCCGCCAGGAGGTGTGACGACCCCGGCGGACCAGGACCGGCCCGTGAGCCCGTCCGCGCCCTGATTTGACTCTCGGTCAGACAGAATGCAGGGTTTTAGGTCTGTCATGTTCGTCACAATTACGCAGTCGGCTTGGTATGTTCTGCATGCCGCCGCCTGCGGAAGGATCACTATCCATGCCTGAACGCATCACCACTGCTGCGCCGTCGTCACCGGCCAAAGCATCCGGCTCAAGCAGTTCCCAAGCCCACCTCACCCGGGCGCTGAGCAACCGCCACATCCAGCTCCTTGCCATCGGCGGGGCGATCGGGACCGGGCTCTTCATGGGCTCGGGCAAGACCATCTCCCTCGCGGGCCCCTCCGTGATCTTCGTCTACATGATCATCGGCTTCATGCTGTTCTTCGTCATGCGCGCCATGGGTGAAATCCTGCTGTCCAACCTCAGCTACAAGTCCTTCAGTGATTTCGCCGGTGACCTGCTGGGCCCCTGGGCGGGCTTCTTCACCGGCTGGTCCTACTGGTTCTTCTGGGTGGTCACCGGCGTCGCCGACATCGTGGCCATCGCCAGCTACGTCGACGTCCTTGCCCCCGGGACGCCCCTGTGGATTCCGGCCCTGATCACTCCCGTAGTCCTGGTGCTGCTGAACCTCCCCACGGTGAAGGCCTTCGGTGAGGCCGAATTCTGGTTCGCGATCATTAAGGTCGTCGCGATCATCGCCCTCATTGTCACGGGCGCAGTGATGATCGCCACGAACTTCACCTCACCCAGCGGCCAGGAGGCCAGCCTCGCCAACATCTGGAACGACGGCGGCATGTTCCCCCACGGGATCTTCGGCTTCGTCCTGGGCTTCCAGATCGCCATCTTCGCCTTCGCGGGCATCGAGCTCGTCGGCACCGCCGCCGCCGAGACGAAGGACCCCGAGAAGAACCTGCCCCGGGCGATCAACTCCATCCCCATCCGGGTCCTGCTGTTCTACGTCGGCGCCCTGGTCGTCATCATGGCCGTCAACCCCTGGCGCAGCATCGATCCGGCCACCAGCCCGTTCATCGGGATGTTCTCCCTCGCCGGGCTGGGAATCGCAGCGGTTGTCATCAACCTCGTCGTCCTGACCTCCGCGGCATCGAGCGCCAACTCGGGCATCTACTCCACCTCGCGCATGGTCTACGGGCTGGCCCAGGACGGCAATGCACCCAAGGCCTTCGGCCGGCTCAGCCCGCGCAAGGTCCCGCAGAACGCGCTGCTGTTCTCCTGCATCTTCCTCCTGGCCGGACTGGTCCTGCTCTACTCGGGTGACTCCGTCATCGAGGCGTTCACCGTCGTCACCTCGGTGGCCTCGGTGCTCACGATGTTCGTCTGGTCGATGATCCTCATCAGCTACATCGTGTTCCGCCGCCGCCGCCCGGCCCTCCATGAGGCGTCGGCGTTCAAGATGCCGGGATCGGCGTTCATGCCCTACGTCGTGCTGGCGTTCTTCGGGTTCATGCTCGTCGCCCTGGCCCAGGCGGCCGACACGCGCCTCGCGCTCGTCGTCGCTCCCCTCTGGTTCCTGATCCTCGGCGTCGCCTGGTACTTCAACCGGCAGACCCCGGTGCAGCAGGCACGCATCGAGGAGCACAAGGCCCTCCATGCGGCCGGACAGGGAATCCTCAAGCACTAGACGCAGGCCTCCGGTCAGGCCTCTGGCCGGTCCGCGGTGACACGAAGGACCGCTCCCAGCCGGGAGCGGTCCTTCGTCGTCTCCGGCACCCGGCTCCGGCATTCAGGCCGTCCGGGGCGGGGGCCTGGACGATCAGTAAAACCGCGAGCACCGCCATGAGGCCGACCGGCGATTTTCGGCACGCTTTTTCCGGCGGGCACTGGCCGGGCGCCGCTCCGATGGCTACCGTGGGGGCCACAGGCGACCGGGTCCGCCGGCCGTTTCGTCCGGAATCCATGCAGAAGGAGCAGACCCATGAGCAGAATCGCCGCCATGCTTGACGCCTACCCGAAGGACCTGGGCGGTGTCGACCGGGACAAACTCATCGAATGCATCACGGCGTGCTACGAGTGCGCCCAGACGTGTACAGCGTGCGCCGACGCGTGCCTGAGCGAGGATGAGGTGGCCCACCTGACCAAGTGCATCCGCACGGACCTTGACTGCTCCGACGTCTGCGCGGCGACCGGCGCAGTGCTCTCGCGCCACACCGGGTACGACGCCAACCTCACCCGGGCGGTACTGCTCGCCTGCGAAGCAGCGTGCCGGACGTGCGCCGATGAGTGTGAACAGCACGCCGCGATGCACGAGCACTGCCGGATCTGCGCCGAGGCCTGCCGCCGGTGCGAGACGGCCTGCCGGGAGCTCGCCGCGTCCCTCCGCTGACACCGCCCGTCCCGGGCGGGCCTCCCCACCCCGTCCCGCAGGGGATCCCGGCCGTGCCCCCCATGGTCAAGCGAACCCGAACACCGGTGGAAAGGCCACGACCACGACGGCCGCCCAGAGGGCATACACCGGCAGGTACCGGGTCTGCCAGCGCTCCACGGCCGCGAACGGGCGACTCCCGCGCAGAAACCCGATGGTGAGCCAGGCGGCCCGCACCAGATGCACCAGCAGCAGGAGGTTCAACCCGAGCGCGGCGATCTTATTGGGGCTGAACCCGAACTCGGCGATGCGGGTGAGCATGGCGGTCAGCATCACCGCATCGACGGCGAGGGCCGCCCCGACGAGCACCAGCTGCAGCGCGTCGAACACCCCCGGCGGTGCCAGCGAGTCACGCGCCGAGATGGCGTAGAGCAGCAGGCACAGCACGAGCACGAGGATCGCGTCCATCAGGATCAGCAGGGCGCGGTCGACGTCGGCCAGGCCGCCGACCGCGGCGAGCACGGCCAACAGGCCCAGCAGCATGGCGATCGTCAGGGGCGTGAAGACACGGGTCAGGACCGGGGCGATGTTCTCGACGACGTTCTGTTTGGCCTCGACCAGCCACGCCGCCACGACGAGCGCTCCGGGTGCGGCGAACGGAAGGATCCAGTCTTCAAAGACCGGTTCGAAGTCGGCGCCGACCACCTGCAGGACGGCGAAGGTGAGGCCGATCAGGACGGCGCCGCCGAGGGCCAGGAGGGTAAAGTAGATGGCCAGTTCGCCGGTGAACCGGGCAAAATCCATGCGCCGGCCGTCGGAGCGCCACCGGCCGCCGACATACGCCACGCCCGCCAGCAGCCACAGGGCCACCGGGGCGTGCAGCACGGCGAGCAGTTCGGTCGAACCGCCCGGAACGAACGGGTAGGCGTTCAGCACGACCGCCAGGACGGCGAACGGCACGAGGATCGCCACTGCCACCCGGGCCGTCAGGCGGCGCTTCCAGGCGAAGTACCCGGCGAGGAACGGGAGGACGAGCAGCCCGAGGTTCCGGGCAAGCACTCCGCCGTCGTCGATCCAGGCAAGGCCCGCCTTGACCGCCAGGCCGGCTCCGACAGCGAGCGCGAGGACGATCGCCAGTTCACGCCACGGCGGCGCCCCGGCGTCCGCGGAGTCCTCGGGCACCAGCACGAGCTGCTTCCACAGGCGGTCGGAGTGTTCCCGGGCGAACTCGCGCGAGACGGCGTCGAGGTTGCCCAGGCGCTTGATGGCGACGAGGAAGGCCTCGTCGTCGTCGAGCCCGGAGGCCCTGCGGTCGGCCACCTGTTCCCTCAGGTGGTCCTCCAGTTCATCGACATCTGCGGAGGAGATCGCCTGGCGCCGCTGGACGTAGCCGCGCCACCGGTCGATCTGCGCTTCGAGTTCGGCGTGCGTCTCCATCACGCCCACCCCTCGGCCACGGAGGCCGGGCGCTGGGCGGTCTGCCACACCTGGCGCAGCGCCTCCGCCACGACGGTCCACTGTTCCTGCCGGTCGGCGAAGGCTTCCCGGCCGGCGGGGGTGATCGCGTAGTGCTTGCGCCGGCGTCCCGCCTCGGAGGTGCCCCACGAGGATGAGACATACCCAAGCCGTTCGAGCCGGTGCAGCAGGGGGTAGAGCATCCCGTCTGTCCACTGCATCCCGCCGCCGGACAGCTCACCCACCCGTTTGAGGATGGCATAGCCGTACAGGTCGCCGTCCGCCAGGATTCCCAGCACCAGCGGGGTGGCCGAAGCGGCGACCAGGTCCTTATCGATGCGCATTGCGCCTCCATACCTAGAAGTAAAGGGTATCGAACCATAGGTGTTCTAGGTATGGCAAGTTGCGGCGGGGGCCGGGGTGCCGCCCGGCGGTCCACCTCCGGGCCCGGCGGTCCGCAGGCGGCCCTGAAGGGCCCCCCGGAGGGTCAGGACCGGTCGTCGGCCGAAGGCAGTGCCTGGACGACGGCACCCTCGCCCGGCAGGCCAAATTCGCGGATCCGGGAGGATCCAGGTCCGCCGGGCCACTCCCGGAACCGCCGGAATGCCAGCGGGACACCGCGGGCGATGGCGGCGTCCGGGTGGTCCATCACCTGCAGGTGCACGTGCGGCTGGGTCGAGTTGCCGGAATTGCCACACCCGCCGATGCGCTGGCCGGTTACCACTTCATCGCCGACCGCCACCTCGATGGACCCGGCCCGCAGGTGGGCCACGGCAGCGTACGCGCCCCAGTGCCGCAGGGCGATCACCACGGAGTTGCCGGCCACGGCGGGCACGCCCCGGCGCAGCCGGGCGGGCTGTCCGAGCGCGTAGGGGAGGAGCGCGAGTTGGGACCGCCGCGCCGCGTGGTCCGGTTCGCCGTCGTGCACGCCGACGACGACGCCGTCACCGGGAGCCAGCACGGGCCGCCCCCAGGCGAAGAACCGGTCGGGAGGCTCGGAGGCGAGCAGGCTGCGCCAATCAAGGCGGTCCGCGCTCCGGTGGCGGGAGTCCACCCCGATGAAGTCGATGGCATACCGCCCGCCCAGCAGGTCGGTGCCATGGCTCGGCACCCGCCGCGCTGGGCTGTTCCTCGCCAGCCATCTCCCCTCGAAGGGGAGCGTGAGCACCACCTCCGCGCCCACCGGGGACGGCACGTCGCCCTTCCTCATACCGGGGAGTCTAGGTCAGCTCCGGGCCCGGCGCCTCCGGGAATCCACCGGTTGCCCTCCGCCGGCGGACCCCTCAGGCGACGTCTCCGGCGTCCGCGACCGGGGAGTAGGCGCTGCCGGCGCGGGTCCTCTCGAGCAGCTCGGCGTCCACCAGGTAGCGGCGCAGCGTGACGTGGTCGGCTGTGAACCTGCGGAGGCGTTCGTTGACGTCCTTCTCCGACAGCTCCTCGCCCGGCGCGAACGCCTCACCGGCGATCCATTTCAGCAGCTCGTACCGCTGGCCCTTGTTCGCCGGGTACTGATCGATCCGGCCGCCCAGCAGGAAGCGCTGGATCCCTTCCCGCCGGCCCGCGCCGCCGGCCTCCGCCAGGACGGCCCGAAAGACCGAGGGGTTGAGCCCCCCGTCGTCCGCGGTGACCAGTCCGGCGGCGGCCAACTGCTCCAGCGCCCTGGCGCGCTTGGGCCCGGTGACCTCGAGGCCCCTCCTGCGGGCATCCTCCAGCACCAGTTCCGCAAAGACGACGCGGAGCCTGTCGTTGGCCAGGGCGGCCAGAATCTGTTGCCAGTTCTTCACGATGGTCGACCCGCTCTCGTAGAGTTCGTTGCTCCCGCCGGTGCCCGGGCTCCGGGTGGCGCCCGAAGGGGAGCCCAGTTAAACTTCCGGTGCTTCGGCGCGAAAGTAAAGGGGCACCTTCCCTCCCGGAGGTGTCCACCGGCCGGCTGCCATCGAAAGGGAACGCCAGCAAGGGATTTGTTGGACTGCCACTGTACGGGCCCGGGTGGGCGTTCGCATGCGACGCTGGGAACCACGGACGACGGCGCAGGTGTTGCCATCTCCGGGTGGGCAGGTTCCCGGTACGTCGTCATTCATGGACCGGTGATGGAAGGGAAGGCATGGCACCGCCAACGGAAGGGGATGCACCGCACCGGCCGCTGCGCCGGGACCGGTCGATGTGGGCCGGGGTGATGATCGGAGTGGGCGTCATGGCGGCCGTCGACGAGATCCTCTTCCATCAGCTGCTGGCCTGGCACCACTTCTACGACCGGGCCGGCGGAGCGGTGGGGCTCGTGTCCGACGGGGTGCTGCACGCGGCGGAACTGTTCGTGCTCATCGCGGGATTCTTCCTGCTGGCCTCCGCCATCCGGCGCGGCCCGGCCTCGCCCGGCCCGGTGCTGGCGGGGCTGTTCCTCGGCCTCGGCGGCTTCCAGCTCTTCGACGGGCTGGTCAACCACAAGGTCCTGCGCTTCCACCAGATCCGGTACGGGGTGGAGCTCCTGCCCTACGACCTCATCTGGAACGGCGCGGCCCTGGTCCTGCTCCTGGCCGGGGCGGCTCAGGCGGTGGCCATTGCGCGGACACGGCGGCGGGGGAGCGGCGCAGGACTACCCCCGGACACCCCCGGTGCCTGACCATGCAGGATCGGCCCCCGGAGTCCTGGCGCTGGGCCTGCTCCCGTTCCTGGCCGCGCTGGTCCTCTACCTTGGCGCGGCGGCCAGGGCGCACCGAATCGGACGTCCGTGGCCGGTGTACCGCGGCGTGTTGTGGGCCGGAGGCGTGGGCACGGCCGCGGCCGCGTTCCTTGGCCCGCTGGCCAGCCCGGGGCACGTGAGCTTCCCGGCACATATGGGAAGCCACCTCCTGGCCGGCATGGCCGCACCCCTCCTTCTGGTCCTCGCCGCGCCGGCCACCCTCGCGCTGCGCAGCCTGGACGCCCGGCGGGCCCGGCGGCTTTCCCGCATCCTGAAATCGAGCCCGCTGCGCTTTTTCTCCCATCCGGTTCCGGCCGCCGTGCTGAACACCGTCCCGCTCTGGCTCCTTTACACAACGCCCGCCGCCGGCGTCCTCGCCCACGGCCCTGGACATAACGTGGTCCTGCTCCACTTCCTCCTGGCCGGATGCCTGTTCACCGGCGCCCTCATCGGCGTCGACCCCAATCCGCACCGGGCGCGGTTCCCCCTGCGGACGGCCGTCCTCTTTGCCGCGCTCGCAGGGCACAGCGTCCTGGCGAAGTACCTCTACGCTTTCCCGCCACCGGGGGTCCCGGCAGCTCAGGCCCAGGCGGGCGCGTACCTGATGTACTACGGCGGCACAGTGGCCGAGGCCGCCCTCATCACGGTGTTCTGCGCCCAGGAGTATGCCCGCGCGCACCGGCGTGGAGCAGCTCCGGGAACGCGCCCCGTCCGCGCCGCCTAGGGACGCGCCGGAGCGGCGGGATTCCCACGGCCGATCCCGGGCCGCCGGAGCTCCTCCTGCCTGCGGTCCTAGGAGCACTCGTCGGCGAGGGTGATCGTGTACCCCGCATCAAGGGTGTAGCTCCGGAGGCCGGTGGAGTAGGTGATCAGCACCGTCTCCGTCACCCCATTGCCATTTCCCGGGCCGCCGGTCACCGCCACAACGATGTTTCCCGTCTCCCCGGCGGGGATCTCGCCGCCCACGGCCGGCTCGACGGCGGCCCACCGCTGCCGCTGCCCGGGGGCGGGCACCGTCGACCCGCCACCGAAGGCGGTGCCGGGGCCGTCAGGGACCATCATGAGGTGCGTGTCGGCAAGGACCAGGTTCCGCGGCTCCAGCAGTTCGACCCTTTCCACGGTGATGGCGCGCAGCGAGGTGTTGATGAGCACGATCCCCACTGCCGCTTCGCCATCGGCGGGCCTCGGGACGCAGACCCCGACGCCGCCGAGCGCCCGCCCCAACGGACCGGGATACAGCACCCAGGCCGCGGCGCCGACACCGACCACAGCCGCCGCCGCCCACACGACCCTGCGGGAGGACCGTTTCCGGGCTGGGCGTCCCGGCGGGGACGGTGGGGCGTCGACGGCGGTGCCGAGCGTCGAAGCGGCGTTCGAGTGTTCGAAGTTCATGCATCCCCCAGAGACCCGGCCTGTTGGCGGTGGACGCCGGATGGCCATAGTGGGCAGAAGCATAACGGCGCAGGAGGCGAAAGCCCCCGGGTCCGCACCGCCGTGCCCTGCCTGCCGCTCGGGTTAGCGGGTATCGTGTGGCGGGTGGAGAAGCCCACCCAAGCCGCCGCCAATCCCGTGGAGGCCTCCGGGAGCCGGCCGGGCGTCACCGGAGCGGTGGCGCGGCAGTCGCCCGACCGCCGCCGGATCCTGGCACGGCGGATCCGCTTCCTGGTCGCGGCGACCATCACCTACAACGTCATCGAAGCGGTCGTGGCGCTCAGTGCCGGGACCCTCGCCTCGTCCCGGGCGCTGATCGCGTTCGGGCTCGATTCGATCGTCGAAGTGCTCTCCGCCGCGGCCGTCGCCTGGCAGTTCGCCGGCCGCGACCCCGGGGCCCGCGAATCGACGGCGCTGCGCCTGATCGCGTTCTCCTTCTTCGGGCTGGCCGCCTTCGTCACGGTCGATGCCGTGCGCGCGCTCGCCGGTGCCGGTGAGGCCGGGCACTCGCCGGTGGGAATCGTGCTGGCCGGCGCCAGCCTCGTGCTGATGCCGGTCCTGTCCTGGGCCCAGCGCCGGGCCGGACGCGAACTCGGATCACGCTCCGCCGTGGCCGACTCCAAGCAGACCCTGCTGTGCACCTACCTCTCCGCGGTCCTGCTCGTGGGGCTGCTGCTCAACTTTTCGCTCGGCTGGTCGTGGGCCGATCCGCTCGCGGCGCTCGTGATCGCCGCGGTCGCGGTGAGGGAGGGTCTGGCGGCCTGGCGAGGGGACACCTGCTGCCCACCACCGCTCCGCGCCGCAGGGCTCCCGCCCGCACCGGACGACGTGGGCAGGACGGCAGGCGGCCCGGCGTCCACAGGCGTTCCCGGGGCACCACCCGTCCCTGCGGACGGTTCAAGCGCCGAGGTGCGCCGGACAGCCCCGCCGTCGTGTTCCTGCTGCGCCGGCCCGCCGGCGGGGATCACCTGATGGCGCCCGGAGCGTCTTCCGGCGGCAGCGCCGGACCCGATGCCCGGAGGGCGCCGCTCCCGGCGCTGCCGGCGGGTGGAGTCATCGGCCCCGGTTCCTCCGGGGTCTGGTGTTTCGCGGACGACGTCGACACCGTGCTGGCGCTGGCCCGGTCGGGGTTCGACTGGCTTGCCCTCGACGCCCAGCACGGCAGGTTCGACCGTCGCTCGCTGATCGACACCGGCCGCGCCCTCGTGGGTGCGGGTACCGGCTTCGCCGTCCGGGTCGCCGGCGCCGATCCCGCCGGCATCGGCCTCGCCCTCGATGCCGGTGCGGCCACCGTGATCGTGCCGCAGGTCGACACGGCCGAGGAGGCCCGCCGGGCGATCGGGGCCGGGAGGTACCCGCCGCATGGCTCACGCAGCTGGGGTCCGCTGGCTCCGCTCTGGGGGCACGAGGCTCCACCGCCGGCTGCCGCCGCACCGCAGCTTGCGGTCATGATCGAATCGGCGGCGGCGCTGGAGAACGTCGCGTCGATCGCCGCCGTGCCGGGGGTCGACCTGCTGTTCGTCGGTCCCTTCGACCTTGCCCTGTCGCTGGGCACCACCGTCGACGCGCTCCTGGCCGACGACGGCGGTCCCCTCGCCGCAATCGCCGGTGCGGCCGCCGCGGCCGGCCGGGCGGCAGGGATCTTCGCCGGCGATCCCGGACGGGCCCGCATCCTCCGCGCCCGGGGCTTCGACCGCATTGCGGTGGCCACGGACGCCGGGGTCATCGCGGCCGGGGCACGCGCGGTCCTCGGGAACCCCTGACCGGGCACGCATCAGGCGTCGGAGGGCGGGGGAGCGTCAGCCGGCCGTGGCGCGCGAGGTCCTCGGAAACGCCTGACCGGGCACGGATCAGGCGTCGGAGGGCGGGGGAGCGTCGGCCGGCCGTGGCGCGGCAGGACCGCCGGGTCGGGCCGAGCGTCCGGCCACCGAACCGCCGCCGGACACGCTGCGGTGCCCGGGCCGGCGAGTGCCTTGACGGGTTCCTCAGGTGCAGTAGAACCAGCCCGGTGGGCGCCATGCGGCGGGGACATCGTGCCCGCCCACGGTGCCGCAGCGCGTGCAGGTGTAGGACGTCCGTGCCGGCGGGACACCCCCGTCGGGGGGCCGCTCGGCCGGCGTGTAGGAGTCGTAGGTCAGGAACCTGTCGGTGCCGCATTTCCCGCAGGCCGGCACCTGAGGGAAGTGGGGTGGGTCGCCGGCCGTCGGGGCGGGCCGGGTGCGGGGCGCGGCGAGTGCGCGGTCGGAGGAGGGCATTGAGGCGGCGTCCGATCCTGAGGGTGGCTTCTGCGCTCCCGGAAGACCCCGGGAGACGCACTCGATGGTCAACCAACGGTCCGGCCTGGAACCGGCCCGGTCCCCTGCATCAGTATCGTCGTCCGCGGGCACGGAAGGGGAGGGCCATTGGTCCCGATCCGCCGCCGGTCCGCGTCCCGTGGGACCCAAACGACGGGCGGACCCCAAAGCGACGGGTGGACCCCATTGCGACGGGCGGACGCGATAAACCGGGCTCGGTCGTCGCTTTCGGGTACACCCGGTGCAGGGGTTTCCCGGGTATCAGGTCCTGACGGGCGAGAAGGATCCGACGAAGCCGAAGAGGTCCTTGGGATCGTCGGGGTCGGCGACAAGGTCGATCTCCTCGACGAAGCGGGTGCCCTCCACCGCGTCCCGCACGAAGCGCATCGCCGAAAAATCCTCGATGGCGAACCCGACGGAATCGAAGACCGTGACCTGCTCGGGAGAGGTACGGCCGGGAGCGGAGCCGCCGAGGACCCGCCAGAGTTCGGTGACGGGGAAGTCGGCGGGCAGCTGCTGGATCTCCCCCTCGATGCGGGTCTGAGGGGTGAATTCGACGAAGACGGCGGAGCGGCGCAGGATCGCCGGGTCGAGTTCCGTCTTGCCGGGGCAGTCCCCTCCGATGGCGT
Organism: Arthrobacter melezitosi; assembly: GCF_054511055.1. Lineage (NCBI taxonomy): Bacteria > Bacillati > Actinomycetota > Actinomycetes > Micrococcales > Micrococcaceae > Arthrobacter > Arthrobacter melezitosi. The sequence goes on along the minus strand of NZ_JBTNDJ010000023.1, from coordinate 8,444 downwards.
TGAGGTGCATGCCGGGTTGGACCATGCCGTCGGTGAGGATCGTGGCGCGGGCCTTGTCCGCGGTGCAGGTGGTCACGATGTCCGCCCCCGCCACGGCGTCGGCGGCCGAGGCCGCGACCCTGAGGTCGAAGCCCAGCGGCGCCAGGTTGCGGACCACCTTCGCGACCGCCGCAGGGTCGGTATCCCACACGCTGAGCTCATGGATGCCAAGGACGCCCCGGAAGGCGAGGGCCTGGAACTCGGCCTGGCTTCCGGCACCGATCAGGGCCATCCGCCGGGAGCCGGGCCTTGCCAGCCGCCCGGCCGCCAGCGCCGAGGTCGCGGCGGTCCGCAGCGCCGTCAGGACCGTCATCTCGGTCAGGAAGGTCGGGTAGCCGTTGGAGACATCGGCCAGCACGCCGAAGGCGGTGACGGTCTGGAAGCCGCGGCCGGGGTTGGACGGGTGTCCGTTGACGTACTTGAAGCCGTAGGTCTCATTGTCGCTCGTCGGCATCAGCTCGATCACGCCGAACGGCGTATGGCTGGCCACCCGGGGCGACCTGTCGAAGCTCTCCCACCGGAGGAAGTCGGCCTCGAGGTAGTCGACGAGGCCGGCGATCACGCTTTCGGGGCCCCGGCTGCCCACCCAGCGGGCCATGTTGCGGACATCCACAAAACGCGTCACGAGCGCCTCCTTAGGGTTCTTGGCAAAACCCTAGACCTTGGCCATCTGCACACTCAATGACCGGGATGCTGACTTTTCAACGGAAGAGTGAGCACTTTGACGGCCGCAGGTATACGTTTTGTACATGGCCACCCTCGATGACCTCGACCGCCGCCTGCTTTCCGCCCTCCGGGAGGACGGCAGGGCGTCGGTGGCGAGCCTCGCACGGACCCTCGGGGTGGCACGGGCGACGGTCAACAGCCGGCTTGACCGCCTCGTCGCCACGGGGATCGTGGTGGGCTTCTCCGTCCGGGTGCGCGACGAGGTTGACCCGCTGGCCATCCGCGCGGTGTCGATGATCGCCGTCGAGGGCCGGGCGACGGACAGGGTGATCCGCCAGCTTCGGGGCCTGCCGGAGATCACCACCCTTCACACGACCAACGGCGGGTGGGGCCTCGTGGCGGAGCTGCGCACGGACAGCCTCGCCCGGTTCGATGCGGTGCTCGGGCAGATCCGCTCCATTGAAGGGGTCGTCAACAGTGAGACGAGCCTGCTGCTCAGCTCGGTGATGCGCTAGGGCCCGGCGGGGTCCGCCGGCGGGTTGAACGGGTTGGGGAAGGACGGCGTGGGCGCCCCGGTGATCGCGGCACGGTTCGAGCGGGGCAGGTTCCCGTCCTCGTCGCGCACGCCGTAGGCAGCCGCGGCTTCGGCGGCGACGACCGCGAGCCCGCTGAGCCGCAGCAGCTCAGGGTCCGCGGCCAGTGCGGCGACGGTGCGCCCGACGAACAGCGGTGTCTCCCGGTTCGTCTCGTGTTCGAAGTACTGCAGGTTCGCCACGACGCTCTCGGTGAGGACGAGTCCCGGATAGAGGGCGATCGAGGCGACCCCATACTCCCGCAGCTCCACCGCCATATCGGCGGCGAGGCGGTCGATGGCGGCGTGCGCGACGCCGTAGGGAGCGGGAGGGACGAAGACCTGTCCGGCGAAGGAGGACAGGGTGACGATCAACCCCTTCCCGGCACGGACCATCAGCGGTGCCGCGAGGGACGAGGCGACGTAGTGAGCGCGCAGCCCGGCCCGGTGCATCGAGTCCCAGAGGCCCAGGGGCTGCTCCCAGAACGGGCCGGGGTTGAAGTCGCTCCCGTCGGTGAACCGCTCATAACCGCCCCAGGCGGTGTTGGCCAGGACATCGAGCCGTCCCTGCTCCGCCTCGATCCGCGCGAACGCCCCGGCGAGCTGGGCGTCGTCGGTGACATCAAGGCGCAGGGGAATGCCGGTGCCGCCCGCCTCGGTGACCAGCCGGGCGGTCTCGAAGATGGTTCCGGGCATCCGCGAGGCCGCCGTGCCCTCCTCGGTGGTCCGGCCGCCGACATAGACGGTGGCACCTGCCTCACCGAAGGCGCGGGCGATACCCCGTCCGATGCCCCGGCTCGCTCCCGTGACGAAGACGATTTGCCGGCCGGTACTGGTCATGGGGCTCCCTCGTCGGTGCTGGACGGTACGGCACCAGCATGGCCCACCCTTCGCACCCGGGCCAACCCGGGTTCCGGTGGGTCGGGGCCCCGGCGGGTCAGGGTCCCGTCCGGCCGCCGGACAGGACGGCGGCGAGGTCGAAGTTCACCGGTTCCTCGAGCTGGCCGAAGGTGCAGGAGGCCGGATCGCGGTCCGGGCGCCAGCGGTTGAACTGGGCCGTGTGCCGGAACCGGGTGCCCTCCATGTGGTCGTACCGGACCTCGAGGACCCGCTCGGGGCGCAGGGGAGTGAAGGACAGGTCCCTGCCCGCCGCCCAGCGGCTGCCCTCGGCGTTGAGCGGGGTGCGGATCCCCTCGTCCTCCCGGGCGGCGGCCCAGGGGTGGTCCTCCGCCGGCGCCACCAGGGGCTGCAGCTCCTGAAACAGTTCGCGGCGGCGGGCCGCCGTGAACGCGCCGACCACTCCGACGGCCATGAGGTCGCCGTCGTCGGTGTACAGCCCCAGGAGCAGTGAGCCGACGCTCTGGGCGTCGGCCTTGTGGGTGCGGTAGCCGGCGACGACGCAGTCGGCGGTGCGTTCGTGCTTGACCTTGAACAGAGTGCGCTTGTTCGGTTCGTAGGACCCGTTGAGCGGCTTGGCGATGATGCCGTCGAGGCCCGCACCCTCGAACTGGGTGAACCACTCTTCGGCCACGGCCCGGTCGGCGGAGGCCGGGGTGACGTGGACCGGCGGGCGCGCCCCGGCGAGGTGCTCCTCGAGGAGCCTGCGGCGTTCCTCGAAGGGCCTGCCGGTGAGGTCCTCGTCGCCAAGGGCCAGCAGGTCGAAGGCGATGAAGGAGGCCGGCGTCTCCCGGGAGAGCAGCGCGATGCGGCTCGCGGCGGGATGGATGCGCTGCTGGAGCCCCTCGAAGTCGAGCCGCGCACCGCCGACGACGACCAGTTCGCCGTCGAGGACGCACCGGTCGGGGAGGTTGGCGCGGACCGCTTCGACCACCTCGGGAAAGTACCGCGTCATCGGGTTGCCGTTGCGGGAGCCGATCTCCACCTCGTCACCGTCGCGGAACACGACGGAGCGGAAGCCGTCCCACTTCGGCTCGAACAGGAGCGCGCCTTCGGGGATCCTGGGCGCGGACTTGGCCAGCATCGGGGCAACCGGCGGCATCACGGGCAGGTGCATGGGTCCTCCTCTAAGGAATGGTTCAGGGGCTCAGGTCGCGGGCGCGGAAGGTGTCGCAGGCGTTGATGTCGCCGGTCCGGTAGCCCTCGAGGAACCAGGCCTGGCGCTGCTCGCTCGAACCGTGGGTCCACACCTCCGGGTTCACCTGGCCGGTCGCGGCCTCCTGGATGCGGTCATCGCCCACGGCCGAGGCCGCCGACAGGGCATCGCGCAGGTCCTCCGTGGTGAATTTCCGCAGGAATGGCTCGCCCGTTTCGGGATCGGGCGTACTTGAGGCGTGTGCGGCCCACAGTCCGGCGTAGCAGTCGGCCTGCAGTTCGACGCGGACTGCGCCGGACTCCGGCCCCTGGGGATCCCGCTGGCCGGCGTCCAGGGTGTTCGTGAGGTTCTGGACGTGGTGGCCGAACTCGTGCGCAATCACGTATTCCTGGGCCAGGGGTCCGCCGGAGGAGCCGAACCGGGTGACGAGGTCGTCGAAGAAGGCGGTGTCGTAGTAGGTCTGCTGGTCGGCCGGGCAGTAGAACGGGCCGACGGCGCTGGTGGCGCTGCCGCACCCGGTGTCCGTGCGGCCGCTGAACAGGGCGACCCCGGGCTGGCTGTACTGCACGCCGTACTGGTCGAGGTAGGGCAGCCAGAAGCCGTCGAGGCTCTCGGCGGTGGCGAGGATGCGGCAGTCGAGGCGCTCGTTGGCGTCGGCTCCGGTCCGGCAGGAGGTGATCGCTTCGGGCGCGCCCGCGCTGGTGCCCTGGCCCTGTCCGGCGCCGTCGTCGAGGCCGAGCTGACCGACCACCTCCGGTCCGAACAGGAGGGACAGGATCAGCACGAGGCCGCCGCCGAGGCCGCCGCCGACGGCCACGCCGCGTCCACGGCCGCGCCGGTCGCTCACGCGTGAGGGGTCGAGGCGGACGTTGTCATTGAAGCTCATGAAACCAACCATAAGCCAGCTGATGGTTTTGTGGGCCGCGGAGCCGGCCGGGGCGGCATGAACCGGATGCAGACGGTGGCCGGTGGCCGGCGTGAAGCACGCGGCCGCCGGCGCCATTGTGCCAGCGGCCGGCCGTTGCTCCAAGGGAAATTTCGGCCGCGTCCACCGGCTTGTGGAGCCCGGGACGGCCCGGACAATGGGGTTACCGCCCCGCGGACATCCGGCGTGAAGGAGAACCGCGCGCGCGGCCGGGGCGGGCCGCCGACCCGAAGGAGAACCCCGTGAACCTGCTGCACTCGCTGGTCGATGCCCTTGAGGAATTTCGAGCCCTCGATACCGTCGCGGCGCCGGTGGCCGCGGTCGTGGGGAAGGCCCTGCGGCCGCGCCTGCTCCGCAATGCCTTGAGCGGCACGGCCCTGGGCCACCGGCTGCACCCGGTGATGACGGACATCCCCACCGGAGCCTGGACCATGGCGACCCTGCTGGACCTGGTCGGAGGGAGGGACTCCGAGCACTCGGCGGACCTCCTCGTCGGGGTGGGCATCGCCTCGGCCGTTCCGACGGCGCTCACCGGGGCGAACGACTGGGCGGACACCATCGGCAAGGACAGCCGGGTGGGCCTGGTCCATGCGGTTGGGAACAGCACCGCCCTGACCCTTTACAGCCTTTCGGCCGTGGCCCGGCGCCGGGGCAACCGCACAGCTGGCACCCTGCTGGGTGTCGGCGGCTGCGGGGCCCTGCTGTTCAGCGCCTACCTCGGTGGGCACCTGAGCTACGCACGCGGTGTCAACGTGAACCGCACCGCCTGGCGGGAGGGCCCCGCGGCGTGGACGCCGGTCCTGGCGGACGGTGAACTGGCCGACGGCGCCCGCAGGGTGGTGGAGGCCGACGGCGTGTCGCTCCTGCTGTACCGCGACGGCGGCACCATCCGCGCCATGGACAGCGTGTGCAGCCACCTCGGCGGCCCGCTGGAGGAGGGCGAGATTGCCGAGGGCTGCGTCACCTGCCCCTGGCATGGAAGCACCTTCCGCCTCGAGGACGGATCCGTCGTCCGCGGACCGGCGAGCAACCCACAGCCCGTGTACGAGGCGCGGGTCGACGACGGCATGATCGCCGTCCGCCGGGCCCACGAGGAGCAGAGCATCAGCTCCTCGTAGGCCCCGCGGCCTAGTGCGCCGCCTGGACGGCTGAGGGATCCGGCGCGTTCTCGGGCTTGCGCACGAAGATCGCCGCAATTACGGCACCCAGGGCGATGACCGCACCCCAGATGAAGGCCACCTGGATACCGCCTGCAAGGGCCGCCGTCTCCGACGCGCCCGCGCGGGCCAGGCCGGCCGCCTGGATGGTCGTCACCGAGATGAACAGTGCCGTACCAACGGCGCCGGCGATCTGCTGCACTGTGCCGAACACCGCGCTGGCGTGGGAGTACAGGTTCGGCTTCACCGAGCCGAGGGCCGAGGTCAGCAGCGGGGTCAGCATCAGGGCCAGGCCCAGGCTCCACACGATATGCGCGATGAGCACGAGGTAGATCGGCGTGGACTCCGAGGCAAAGCTCAGGCCCACGAAGGACAGCCCGATCAGGAGCGCCCCCGGCACCAGCAGGACGCGCGGTCCCCGGCGGTCGTAGATCCGTCCGGTCACCGGGCCAAGGACACCGATCAGGACACCCCCTGGAAGCAGCAGCAGGCCCGCGACCAGCGGCGCCTCGCCGAGCACGCTCTGGACGTAGATCGGCAGGAGGATGATCGTCCCGAACAGGGCCATGAAGGCGAGGAACGTGGTCAGGATCGCCAGGGTGAAGTTGCGCGAGGTGAACGTTCGCAGGTCGAGCAGGGCACGGTCGGAGCGCTGGAGCCGGAGCTGGCGTGCGATGAACAGGGCCAGGAAGACGACGCCGACCGCCAGGGGAAGCCAGGCGGGAACCGCGGCTTCGGCGCCGGCCTCGCCGAGCTGGCTGAAGCCGTAGACGATGCCGCCGAAGGCCAGCGCCGAGAGGATCACCGAGAGTACGTCGATTGAACTCTTGGAGGGCGACGTGACGTTCGTCATCTTCACGGCGCCCAGGATGAGCGAGGTCAGCGCGATGGGGAGGACAAGCCAGAACATCCAGCGCCAGTCGAGGACGCTGAGGATGGCGCCTGCGGCGGTGGGGCCGATCGCCGGTGCCACGGAAATGACGATCGAGATATTGCCCATGGTGCGGCCGCGGGACGCCGCCGGCACGAGCGTCATGACCGTCGTCATGAGCAGGGGCAGCATGATCGCCGTGCCGCTGGCCTGGACCACCCTGCCAATCACGAGGGTGCCGAACCCCGGAGCGAGGGCGGCGATCAGGGTGCCCGCGCTGAACAGCGACATGGCCACCATGAACAGCGGGCGGGTGTTGAAGCGCTGCAGCAGGAACCCGGTGATCGGGATGATGACCGCCATCGTCAAAAGGAACGCGGTGCTGAGCCACTGCCCGGCGGCGACGGTGATGCCCAGGTCCTGGACCAGCCGCGGAATGGCGACACCGGTGATCGTTTCATTCAGGATGACGACGAACGCCGAGACAATGAGCAGGCGGATGACCAGCCGGTCCTTCGCGGAAACCTCCGGTTCGGCCGGCAGCGGTCCGGGTTGGGCCTGGAGTGGATCAGGGGACACCTGGGGTGGGGTGCTGCGGGGCATGAGTTCTCTTTCTTCTATGACGGCGCCTACTTTTGCTTTGCCGCGCCTGACGCGGCGGCCCCTTCTACTCCCGGGTGGGAGCGCCGGTGCGTGGCCGGGCCTCTTTTTCGACAACTCCACGACCGCCCGCTCTATTCCACCCCCTGGAAACCGGCACCGCCGCCCCGCCCGGGCCGCCCTGCGGGGCGGCGGGTACCGGCTGCACTAGCATGGTGCGGGCGCGCCGGAGCACGGACCGGCGCACCCCATCTGATGTCTGAAGGAGTAGCGCATGCCCGGCTCGTACTACCGCTCGCTGGGGGATGGCCGTTTCGAGTCCACCGTCCACGCCCAGGGGGCGTGGAATCCCGGCGAGCAGCACATGGCGCCCGTGGCGGGTCTGCTCGTGAAGTGCCTGCTCGAGTGCGAACCCCGCCCGGACCTGCGGTTGGCACGGGTTGGCTTCGACATCCTGGGGTTGATTCCCGGCGGCGAATTCGAGGTGGCCACAAGGGTGCTCCGCCCCGGGCGCACGATCGAACTGCTTGAGGCCGAGCTGCGCGCCCAGGGCCGCACCGCTGTCACCGCGAGGGCATGGCGGCTGGCCAGCACCGACAGTGCGGAGGTCGCCGCCGTCGAGGATCCCTCAATGCCCGGCCCGGAGGAGGCCGGCCCCTACGACGGCATGACGCAGTGGCCGGGCGGCTTCATCGAATCGCTCGAATTCCGGGTGGTGCCCGGTCACCGGCCCGGCAGGGGCCGGATCTGGCTGCGGTCACCGCTTGAACTGGTCGACGGCGGGCCGACGCCGGACCTGGTGCGCCTGAGCGGCATGGTCGATGCGGCCAATGGAATTGCCGCGCGGGTACCGCCGGGCAGGGGCAGCTGGATGTTCCCCAATGTCGACCTTCAGCTTCACTTCCACCGGATGCCCTCCGGGTCATGGCTCGGCCTCGACACGCGGGTGACCTTTGGGCAGAACGGGGTGGGGCTGACCTCCAGCGTCCTCCACGACCTCGACGGTCCCTTCGGCCGGTCCGAGCAGATTCTCACGGTCCGCCCGCTGTAATCCGGAATTGCGTCCGAAGCCGCGGCGTTAAGCAGGGTGGGGTCGAAACGGCCCGTGCGCACCCAACCCCGAAGGAACAGGAACTATGCCAAAGGCAGTCTGGAACAACCAGGTCATCGCGGAATCCCCCAACACGGTTATGGTCGAGGGCAACCACTACTTCCCGAAGGACTCCATCAGGGAGGAGTTCCTTCGGCCCAGCCCCACGCAGACAACCTGCCCGTGGAAGGGGCAGGCGCATTACGTGACCCTTGAGATGGACGGCAAGCAGAGCGTGGACGCCGGCTGGACCTACCCGCAGCCCAAGGACGCGGCGCGGAACATCAAGGACCACTATGCGTTCTGGCGCGACGTCGTCGTAACTGACTAAGGTCGGATCCGGAAGGCACGTCCGGGCGCAGCCCGGGCGGCCGTTCGGCGCCACCGCAGCAACCAGCAGCGGACAAGGTCGAGTGGGGCGGGGGGGGGGTCAGGGATAGTCCGTAAAAAAAAACGAATCAGAAGGCACTGC
>NZ_JBTNDJ010000022.1:0-33544 GCF_054511055.1 Arthrobacter melezitosi | reverse complement strand
GGGGGGTGTTTTGGGTGGGGGGGGGGGGTGTGGTTTGGGGGGGGGGGCGGGGGGGGGGGTGTGCCCTCGTCAGAAACCCACACCCCGCAACCTAACCTGTCAGGCCCGGGCGGTGCGCCTCCGGCTTACCACGATGGCGCCTCCTACAAGTGCGAGGAGCAGTGCGCCGATGCCGAGCGCGGCGCCGTCATTGTTCTCCGCGGCCTGCGCGGCCAGACCGGACTGGCCGCCGGGGACGGCTCCGGGGGTGGACTGGAGACCCTCGATGACCTGGGTGGCCAGCGCGAGGTTTCCGCCCTCGAGGCTGCCCCACGCGTAGACGATCGTGGAAGTGCCTTCGGCGAGGTTGAGGTCCGCCGGGCCGATCACGGGCTCGGTGGTGCCTGCGGCCGCGACCGCTGCCGACACGGTTCCCGGTGCGGTGGTCAACGACGCCTCGGCCGGGTTGCTGAGGTTCGGGACGATCGGTGTGCCGCCGGCGAGGACGTCGACCGCGGGAGCAGCAGCGACGTGCCGTACCGTCAACCGCGCCTTGCCTGCCTCAACCGGTGAGACATCGTTTGTGTAGAAGTTGGCCGTCGGGTTCCCCGCTGCGTCGAGATTGGCCGTGGCCGTGTAGTTGCCGCCGGCCGCGAGGGTCACATCGACCGGGCCGATCACCGGCGCGGAGGCGTCCGGCGCGTCCGCGGCCGTCACTGCCAACTGGTAGTTCCCGGCCGGCAGGGCGAGTGGACCGGCCAGCTGTCCGGGCGTGAAATCGTCCAGGGTGAGCGCTCCGTTGACGTAGACGTCGACGGTGAGGTCGGGGACGGCGTGCAGCACGGACAGGGATGCTTCGGATGATGTTTCGGCTGCCGATGCCGGGGCGGCGAAGGCCGCCGTTCCTAGTACCAGCGCGGTTCCAACGGTGTACAAGCTTCTTCGCATGACAACTCCTATGTGTCGCCCCACCGGGCGCGTTTCTGCTGACAACTGGTACTACCTCCGGGCGGGACCGGAAAGATGCAGCGAGCGCGAGTATTTTGCAGGGGCAACAGCATGGTGGAGCAGGCTGATCCGGCCCGCGGAGGGCTGGACCGCCGCCGTCAGCCTGCCGGCCGCAGGGCGGACTGGACGAGGATGAGGTCCTTTCCGTACCGCTCATCCAGGGCGCGCTGGATTTCCCCGTCGTCATGGACGACGGTGAGTACGAGGTAGCCCTGGGTGATCCAGGAACCGACGAGCGGAGGGTCGCCGGCTTCCAGGATCTCCGAATGCAGCTCCTCCAGCTGGGGCCCGCTCCCCGAACCGGTCCTGCCCTCCGCCAGCCGCGGGTCCTCGTAGGGCATCGCATCGTAGAGCGAGAGCGGGATGGCCGGTTTCGTCGTGGTGAACCGGCGGCCATCCCACGTTCCGAAGACGGCGTAGGTCCCCCAGGTCACCCCGGAGGCGGTCTCCCACTGCTCGACGGCGGACCAGTCCCAGCCCCTGATCTCCGGCCCGCTGCACTGTGGCGGGTAGGACTCCATCACGCCGCCCAGGCACAACCGGGCGGGCCCGCCGTCCTGCTGCAGCACCGTTCCCTGTCCGACCAGCTCCGTCGAGGCGGTTGTGCGGGCGAGCGGATCGGCCGCTGCGGCGCCGGGGGCCGGTCGGTTTCCCGCGCAGCCGGAAAGCACAAGCGCCACCGCCGCGGCGGCACCCACCGACGTCCAGACCCCGATGCCCATGCGCCCATCATCGCCGTGCCCGGGCGGTTTGGGAACGGCCTGGGCGGCATCGGCTCCCATTCGTGACCTCCCACGGCAAGGGGCCGGGCCGCTAGGAAAAGAAGAGCATCCGGACCAGTGCCGCCGATCCCACGACGAGGATGACGGACCTCAAGGCAACCGGCGGCAGCCTCCGGCCGAACCTGGCGCCGACGAACCCTCCCGCGAGCGCCCCGCAGCCAATCAGGGCCACCGCCGCCCAATCGATGAACTCCCAGGCGGCGAGCATGAAGATGCCGGCGGCGACGGCGTTGACCGCAGTGACGAGGACGTTCTTGACCGCATTGATCTGCTGCAGGGCGATGGCCGTCACCGCGCTCATCAGGCCGACGACGAGGACCCCCTGGGCGGCGCCGAAGTACCCGCCGTAGACCCCGAGGACCAGGACGCCTGCCAACAGGCCGGCCCGCCCTGTGGCACCGGCGGGCTGCCCCCTCCCCTCCCGGCGCCTCCGGGCGGTGCGCCGCTGGATTGCGGGACCGAAGGCGACCATCAGCAGGCCGAGTGCGATCAGGGCCGGGACGATGGCGTCGAAGGCCTCGGCCGGCAGGACGAGGAGCAGCAACGCGCCGGCGACTCCGCCGGCGGCCGAGGCCGGCAGCAATCTCAGGAGCAGGTCCTTGTTTGGCGCCAGTTCCCGCCGGTAGCCCCAGGCGCCGGAGAGGCCCCCGGCCACCAGTCCGATGTTGTTCGAGATGTTCGCCACCAGTGAGGGATACCCCAGCAGGAGCAGCACGGGAAAGGTCACGAGGGTGCCCGTTCCGACGGCGGCATTGATCATTCCGGCCGCGAAACCCGCAAGCAGGATCAGCACCGGCTCAAGCATCCGCCCGTTCCTTCCCTCCGGCAGCCCCTGTCCCGGCCTCGGCGCGGGCGTGGCGGCGGCTCGACGGCGGTCTCCGGCGGTCCGCCGGCCGGCGGGCGGTTATGCCCGCTCCGGGGTACGCCGTGTCCGCCAGCGGTTCACTCCGCGCAGCACTCCAAGACCCGCCCGCACCGCGGGGGCCTCCAGCCTGGCGAGCGTATCGGCGATGGCCGCATTCCACAGCGGGTCGTTGAACGTGGGATAGGGGTGGATCACGGCGGTCAGGTCGCGGGTGCGCAGCCCGCGCTGGACGGCCAGGGTCAGTTCCGCAAGGGATTCCCCCGCCCGCGGGCCAACGATCGTCCCACCGAGGATCCGGCCGCGCCGGTCGGTGACGATCCGGGTGAATCCGCCGGTCTGCTGCTCGGTGATCGCGCGGTCCGCGTCGGCGTGCTGGATCGTCCGCACCGCGGCGCCCCGGGCCGATGCCGAGGTGACGCCGACGGAGGCAACCTCGGGCGAGGTGAAGGTGACCCGTGGGATCACCTCACTGACCCTGCGCCGCAGCCCGAGGACGGCGTTGGTGGCGGCGGTGCCCGCGTAGGCCCCGGCCAGGTGGGTGTAGTCCGGGTAGGGGGTGACGTCACCGGCCGCCCAGACGGCGGGGTTTGACGAGCGCATCCCCGGATCCACAACGATGAAGCCGGCTCCGTCGCAGTCCACGCCCGCCTCCGCCAGCCCGAGCCCGGCCGTCCTCGCCTTCCGTCCCACCGCCACGAGCAGGACGTCGGCCCCGAAGCTGCGTCCGTCGGCGGTGGCGACGGTGCTGGCGCCGGCGGCGTCGGCCACCACGCGCTCAACCCGTGCGTTCTCGATGACCTCCACGCCGTCCGAGCGGAGACTCCCGCGCACCAGCGCCGCCGCCTCCCGGTCCTCCCTGGGCAGGATGCCGGAGCGGGCGAGGATGACGACGCGCGAGCCCAGCCGGGCGAAGGCCTGCCCCAGTTCACAGCCGACGGGTCCGCCGCCGATGACCACCAGCCGGCCGGGCAGTTCCTCGAGGTCCCAGATCGTCTCCGAGGTGACCGCCCTGGCCTCCCCCAGGCCGGGGATGTCCGGCATCGCGGGCGAACTGCCGGTGGCCACAAGGGCCTGCCGGAAGCGGATCCTCCGGCCGTCGACGTCGGCCTCGCGCGGGCCGGTGAAACGGGCCGTGCCGGACAGGACGGAGACGCCGAGCGCCCTGAGCGCCTCCGGGGAGTCGCCGGGCTCGATGGCCGCGATGGCGCCGGCGACCCGTTGGCGCACGGCGGAGTAGCCCCCGGCGCAGGGCTCCCGCCGGGCGGCTGCCTCGTGCGCGGCGGAGAGCAGCGTCTTGGACGGCACGCACCCGGTCCACAGGCAGTCTCCTCCGGTCCGGGCCCGCTCGACGAGCAGCGCCCGCGCCCCAAGCTTTGCCGCGATGCGGGCGCCCACCATGCCGGCGGTCCCTCCACCGATCACGAGCAGGTCGACAATCTCCGAACGGGCTTCCATCGCTCTCCCCTCGTCGTTGAACCCTGGCGCATCCAGCCTATGCTCTCCCCGGCCGGCGGCCGGTCACCGGCCCTGCCCTCCACCCCCGGGCCTTCCCGATCGTCCCGCACGTCCGCCGTAACATCGACGCGGTCCCCCCGGGCGCCGGCGGGGCCGGTGTACGCTTCGCGGATGGACCCCTTGCCCGCAGGCTGGTTTGACGGTTTCGAATCCCGCGGGTTCGACGTTCCCGGGGCCACGATCTTCGCCCGGTACGGAGGGAACGAGGCCGGGCCCACCCTTCTGCTGGTCCACGGCTCACCGGAGACCCACGCCATGTGGCGGCGCACGGTCGAGGAACTGCGGGACGACTTTTTCCTCATCCTTCCCGACCTGCGCGGCTACGGTGATTCCTCGAAGTCGCCGGGCCTGCCCGACCACAGCAATTACAGCAAGCGCACCATGGCCCGGGACCTCGTGGCGGTGGTCGATGCGCTGGGCCGCGGGAACTTCCTCCTGTGCGGCCACGACCGGGGCGGCCGGGTGGGCCACCGCCTGGCCCTCGATTTCCCCGACCGCGTCGAGAAGCTGTGCGTCATCGACATCGCGCCGACCCTCGACATGTACGAGGCCACCGACAGGGCCTTCGCCACTGCCTACTACCACTGGTTCCACCTGATCCAGCCGGCGCCGCTGCCCGAGTCAATGATCGGCGGCAGCCCCATGACCTACCTGCGCGCCGCCCTCGGCGGCCTCGGCAGCGGCGGCATCGGGTTCCTCGAGGAGGCGGCCCTGAAGGAGTACGAACGGTGTTTCACCGCGGGGACAATCCACGCTATCTGCGAGGATTACCGGGCGAGCGCCGGTATCGACCTGGACCACGACCGGGAAGCCCGGGAACGCGGCGGCAGGATCCGGTGCGACACCCACGTGCTGTGGGGTGAGCGCGCCGTCGTGAACCGCCTGTTCCGGCCCGTGGAGCTGTGGCAGGCCCAGTGCGACGGAACCGTCACCGGTACGGCCCTGCCGTCGGGGCATTTTCTCCCCGAGGAGCTGCCCGGAGAAACCGCCGACGCCCTCAGGGCCTTCTTCAGCGGCTGAAGGCCGCCGTCCCGGCACGGGATCCAACGACAAGAGCGCGGCCCCGCCGCCCGGATGGGCAGCGGGACCGCGCTCTCAATGGAAAATCCCGGTGTCGGCCTTCGCCCTACGCCAGCAGGGTCGGCTTGAGCTGCTGGAGCCGGCCGAGGAGCCCGTTGATGAACCCCGGGGACTCGTCGGTCGACAGCATCTTCGCGAGCTCAACGGCCTCGCTGACCGCGACGCCGTCCGGCACCTCCTCGTTGTACAGCAGCTCCCAGCTGCCGATGCGCAGGATCATGCGGTCGACGGCGGGCATCCGCTCGAGCGTCCAGCCCTGGGAGTAGGTGCTGAGGTATTCGTCGATCTGTTCGCGGTGGGTCAGGACGCCGTCCACGATGTCGACCGTGTAGTCGGCGATCACCATGTCGGTCTTCTCCCGGCGCGCCTTCATGACCTCCATCGGGGTCACGGCGCGCTGCTCGGCCTCGAAGAGGACATCCAGTGCCCGGCGGCGGGCCTTGCTGCGTGCACTCACTCGTTGACGCGTCCCAGGTAGTCGCCGGTGCGGGTGTCGACCTTGACCTTGGTGCCGGTGGTCAGGAACAGCGGAACCTGGATCTCGTGGCCGGTCTCCACGGTGGCCGGCTTGGTGCCGCCGGTGGAGCGGTCGCCCTGCAGCCCGGGCTCGGTGTACGTGATCTCGAGGACGACCGACGGCGGCAGCTCGATGTAGAGGGCGGAGCCCTCGTGCATGGCGATGGTGACCATCTGGCTCTCGAGCATGAAGTTCTCGGCGTCGGCGACGGTCTTGCCCGGCACGGTGATCTGGTCGTAGTCGGTGGTGTCCATGAAGACGAAGTCTTCGCCGTCCTTGTACAGGTACTGGTAGTCGCGGCGGTCGACCGTTGCGGTCTCGATCTTCAGGCCGGCGTTGAACGTCTTGTCCACCACCTTGCCCGAGAGGATGTTGCGCATCTTGGTGCGCACGAAGGCACCACCCTTGCCCGGCTTGACGTGCTGGAACTCGAGCACGTTCCAGAGGTTGCCTTCAAGCTTCAGCACGGTGCCGTTCTTGATGTCATTCGTGGTGGCCACAGGTTCACTTTCGTCGATCGGGGAAATGGATGGCTGCGCCCGGGCGCAGGGCACCGCGCAGCGCGGTAAAAGTCCAGAGGCAAGTCTACCCTCTGGGGGCAAAGCGGCGCAGGGCGGCCCTAGGAGGCGATTTCCTGGTAGGCGGCGAACAGGAGCGAGGTGTCGGGCACCTCGAGCATGCCGGGGCGTCCCACGCCGTCGAGGACGACGAAGCGCAGCAGGTCCCCGCGTGACTTCTTGTCGCGGCGCATGCCGTCGAGCAGGGCCTGCCACCGGTCCCGGCGGTAGCTGACCGGCAGCCCGAGCGACTCGAGGATGCTGCGGTGCCGGTCGGCGTCGGCATCGTTCAGCCGGCCCACCATGCGCGAGAGCTCGGCGGCAAAGACAAGCCCCACGGAGACGGCGGCGCCGTGGCGCCAGGAGTACCGCTCGGCGAGCTCGATCGCGTGGCCCAGGGTGTGGCCGTAGTTGAGGTGCTCGCGGCGGCCGGACTCCCGGAGGTCTTCGGAGACAATGGCGGCCTTGACGGCGATGCTGCGGTCGATCAGTTCGCGGACGGCGTCCGAACGGGCATCGGAGACGGCCTCCGGGTTGGCCTCGATGAGGTCGAGGATGGCCGGGTCGGCGATGAAGCCGCACTTCACCACCTCAGCCATGCCGGTGACCAGTTCGTTCTTCGGCAGCGTGTCGAGGGCGTCGAGGTCCGCCAGGACCGCGGCCGGCGGGTGGAAGACGCCCACGAGGTTCTTGCCCTCGGCGGTGTTGATGCCGGTCTTGCCGCCGACCGCCGCGTCGACCATCGCGAGCAGGCTCGTGGGCAGGTGGATCACCTTCACCCCGCGCAGCCAGGTGGCCGCGACGAAGCCGCCGAGGTCGGTGACCGCTCCCCCGCCCACTGTGACGATGGCGTCGGAGCGGGTGAAGTCGTTCTGGCCCAGGACCTGCCAGCAGAAGGCCGCCACCTGGATGTGCTTGCCCTCCTCGGCGTCGGGAATCTCGGCGGTGACGGCGGTGAAGCCCGCGTCCGCGAGTTCGGCGCGCACTGTGTCACCGGTGGTGCGCAGCGCGCGCGGGTGGATGACGAGGACCCGGCGCACGCGTTCGCCGAGGATGCCCGGAAGCCGGCCCAGCAGCCCGCGGCCCACGACGACGTCGTAGGCGGCTTCGGTGGTGCTCCCCGTGACGGGAATGATCGTAGGCTCAGGTGCCATGTCCGGTGGTCCTTCTTTCGGTTGAATCGTTGAGTCCCAGCATCCGCTCGACGTCCTCGACGACCTGGCGGACCGTGCGGCCGCGGGTGTCGACGACGCACTCGGCGACCTCGAGGTACAGCGGACGGCGCTGTTCATACAGGGTGGCCCACCGTGTCCCGGCGTCCCCGGCGAGCATCGGCCGGGACGCTCCCGCGTTCAGCCGCGGCAGGACGGTGGCAAGGTCGGCGTCCAGGAACACCACCCGCGCGGCCTTCAGCAGCGACCGGGTCCCGGCGTCGAGCACCGCCCCGCCGCCGAGGGACACCACGACGCCGGGCGTGCTGCCGGTGAGGACCTCCCGGACGGCGTCGGCCTCGAGCCGGCGGAAGCCGTCCTCGCCCTCGGCCGCGAAGATCTGCGGGATCGGGCCGTGCCGCTGCGTGATGCGCCGGTCGGTGTCGATGAATTCGAGTCCCCGGCGCGCGGCGAAGGCGCGGCCGACGGCCGTCTTGCCGGTCGCCATGGGTCCGGTGAAGACGACCGGCGGCAGGATCGCTGGCATCAGTGGGCGGCTGAGCCCAGGGACTCCGGGATGGCGTCGAGGTAGCTGCGCAGGTTCCGGGCCGTCTCGGCGACCGAGTCGCCGCCGAACTTCTCGGTGACCGCCTCGGCCAGGACGAGGGCCGTCATCGCCTCGGCCACCACGCCGGCCGCCGGGACGGCGCACACATCCGAACGCTGGTGGTGGGCGGTGGCCGCTTCGCCGGTGCTGACGTCGATGGTGCGCAGCGCCCGCGGCACCGTCGCGATGGGCTTCATGGCGGCGCGCACGCGCAGGGTGTCCCCGATGCTCATGCCGCCCTCGATGCCGCCGGCGCGGTTGGTGTCGCGCACGATCCGCCCCGAACCGTTGCGGAGGATCTCGTCGTGGGCGACGGTTCCCCGGCGGGAGGCGGTGAGGAACCCGTCCCCGATTTCGACACCCTTGATCGCCTGGATGCCCATCAGGGCGGCGGCCAGGCGTGAGTCGAGGCGCCGGTCCCAGTGCACGTAGCTGCCCAGTCCAGGCGGCAGCCCGTAGGCGACCACTTCGACGACGCCGCCGAGGGTTTCGCCCTCCTTGTGGGCGGCGTCGACCTCCGCGACCATCGCCTCGGAGGTGGCGCGGTCGAAGCAGCGCAGGGGGTCCTGGTCGAGGGCGAGCACGTCCCCGGGGCCGGGGGGCAGGGTGCCGCCGGGTACCGACACCGAAGCGATCGAGACGGTGTGGCTGACCAGGTGCACGCCCAGGGCGGCGAGGAACCGCGCGGCGACGGTGCCGAGGGCGACCCGGGTCGCCGTTTCGCGGGCGCTGGCGCGCTCGAGCACGGGGCGGGCCTCGTCGAAGCCGTACTTCTGCATGCCGGTGAAATCGGCGTGGCCGGGGCGCGGCCGGGTCAGCGGGGCGTTGCGGGCGAGGGCCGCGAGCTCCTCGGCGTCCACCGGGTCCGGGGACATGACGCGCTCCCACTTGGGCCATTCGGTGTTGCCGACCTCGATGGCGATGGGCCCGCCCTGGGTGAGTCCGTGGCGGATGCCGCCCAGGATGCGGACCTCGTCCTGTTCGAATTTCATCCGTGCCCCGCGGCCGTAGCCGAGCCGGCGCCGGGCCAGGGCGGCTTGGATGTCGGAGCTCGTCACCTCGACTCCGGCGGGCATGCCTTCAAGGATTCCGACTCCAGCGGGGCCGTGTGATTCTCCGGCCGTTAACCAACGCAACATGCCTTCAATACTGCCACGGCCCGGGGAGTGCTTCAGCGCCGGGCCACGCCGATGGCATCACACATCCGGTTTATGACGGCCGGCGGGAGCGGTCCGGCTTCCGGGGAGAAGAGCCGCACCTGCTCGATGGCCTGGTACAGGAGCATCTCCAAACCGTGCACCACGACGCCGCCGGCGCGTTCCCAGGCCGAGCCCAGGGCGCTGGGCCAGGGGTCGTAGGCGACATCCAGGAGCACCCCGGCCGCTCCCCCGCCGTCCGCCGCGAGGGCCGCCCCGAGTGCGTCGGCGGCGCGCGGCGGCAGGGTCGAGACGACGGCGTCGGCGCCGCGGATCCCGGCCAGCGCGCGGTGCCAGGGGAGCACTTCCACCTCGACGCCCAGGGCGGTTCCGGCCGCCACCAGCCCCGCGGCCCGCTCGGGCCTGCGCACGTAGACTTCCACCCGGCCGGCGCCGAGGCCGGCGAATCCGGCCACGGCCGCCGCCGCGGTGCCGCCTCCGCCGAGGATGGCGCAGCGCTGCGGGCCCGGGGCCCCGGCCTGGGCGAGCGCCCCGGTGATCCCGGCGACGTCGGTGTTGTGCCCGGTGAGGGTCCGCCGGCCGGGGGCTCCGCCGAAGGTCACCGTGTTGAGCACGCCCAGGGTTTCGACCAGGGGCGAGTTGGCATCGGTCAGGGCGGCCATCGCGGCCTTGTGCGGCATGGTGACCGACACGCCCCGCCAGCCCTCCTCGGCACGCAGCGACCGGACGAAGTCCCCGAGGTCCTCCGGCGCCACGTCCCGTGCGGTGTAGGACCAGCCGAGGCCGAGCGCGGAGTATGCCGCGGCGTGGAGCAGCGGCGACTTCGAATGCGCGACCGGGTGGCCGATCACTGCGGCGCGCGCGGCACCCGCCGCCGGGGAGGCGGCCACCAGCTCAGCCGCCTACTCGCACCGGCCGGCGTTGTCCGCGCACCACGCCTGGTACTCGGCGACGTACTCGGCGTGCTCGGCGAGGGTCTCGGAGAACTTGGTCTCGCCGGTGTCGAGGTCGACGGTCACCCAGTAGTAGTACGGCACGTCCGCGGGCGAGACGGCCGCGTCGATGGCTTCCTCGCTGGGGGAACCGATCGGGCCGACCGGCAGCCCCGGATTGGCGTAGGTGTTGTACGGGTTGGAGGTGTCGGCCTTCTCCTCCGGGGTGATTTCGTAGCTCTTGCGCCCGAGGCCGTAGGTGACCGTTGCATCGGACTGGATCAGCCCCGAGGTCTCGGTGTTGTCCGGCTTGAGCCGGTTCATGATCGCCCCGGCGACCGAGGCATAGTCGGCTTCCCCGGCCTCGGCCTGCAGGATGCTCGCGATGGTCAGGATCCGGTACTGCTCTGCGGGATCGGTCACGCCGTCCTCTTCGAGCTGCGCGAAGGTGTTTTCGACCATCTCCTGGACGATCTCCGGTGCGGTCGCCTCGACGTCGAACCGGTATTCCCCGGGATGCAGGTACCCCTCGAGGCTGCGTGCCTGCTCGGGCAGGCCGAAGCGTGTCGGTTCCTTGGCGAGGGCCTCGAATTCCTCGACCGGAATTCCGGTGGACTCGGCGAGGATCGTGAACACCTCACCCTGGCGGAGGTCGCGGGCCACTGCGGCGTAGGAGACCTTCTCGGAGCCCTCGCCGACCAGGATGGCCGCGGCGTCGTCGGAGGCCATCTGGTAGCGCATGTCGTATTCGCCGGGCTGGACTTCCCGGCCGTCCAGGACCCCCTCGAGGGCGCCGAGGAACTCGCCGGAGTCCGCAACGATGTCCTCGGATTCCAGCGCGTCGGCGATGGCCAGCGGTCCGGCCCCCTCGGCGACGGTGAAGACCACCTCGCCCTTGCCCGGACCGGGATAATCCTTCACGTCGTTGAGCCCGAGCGCCTCGCGCAGCATCATGGCCACACCGAAGACGACGCCGGCGAAGACGAGGAAGACGACAAGCAGCACGACGGTGCGGCGCTGACGGCGGCGCTGGCGCGCCTTGGAGGGGCGCCGGTCGCGGCTGCGCCGGGTTCCGGCCTGGCTGGCGAAGAACTGCTCGACGGGTTCGGGGTGGGCGGCACCGTCCCCGGCGTACGGGTCGCTGGGGTCGTGCCAGCCTTCCGGCTCCTGCGACGCAGGTGACTGCGGGTAACGGGAACTCACAGTTCCTGGTCCTTCCCACTCAAAGTGCTTTCCGAAATGACCGGCTCCTCGCTAGAGGCCATCGATGCGCTCCCGGAACTCCTCCGAAGCCGTGCGCTGACCTGTTCCCCCACGTCCCGTCCGAGTGAACGTTGCATGTCGATGGCATGCTGGAGGATCTCCACGGCTGCCACCTGATCCACTACCTTACGATGCTCGCGGGTACTCAATCCAGCCTCACGCAGCGATCGGTGTGCCGAAACGGTGCTGAGCCGTTCATCGATCAGACGCACCGGGACGCCCAGTCCGGCCTGCTCCAAGGCATCAGCGAGCAGCTGCGCATAGTCGCGGGCCATCGCGGCCGACTCCGCCTCACGCCCGCTGAGGTTCTTGGGCAGTCCGACGAACACCTCCACCGCACCGCGTTCGCGCGCCTCCTGCACGAGGACCCGGACGTCCGAGTTCTTCTTGACGTCGCGGGACAGCGTGCGGACCGGGGTCGCGAGCAGCCCGTCGCGGTCGCTGCCGGCCAGGCCGACACGCACCCTGCCGACGTCGACGCCCAGCTTCGGACCCGCCGGGTACCCGGCCGTCACGTCGGACACCTCAGCGTGCGGCCACGGCGGCACGCACCGCTTCGAGGGCCGCGGCGACCTTCGCCGGGTCCGCGCCACCGCCCTGGGCGACGTCGTCCTTGCCGCCGCCGCCGCCGCCGAGAACGCCCGCAGCGGTGCGCACCAGGGCACCCGCCTTGACCTTCTCCGCCCGCGCCGCCTCATTGGTGGCCACGAGGATGAGCGGACGCCCGTTGGAGACGCCGGCAACAGCGACCACGGCCGCCGTTGAGCCGAGGCGTCCACGCAGGTCGAGGGCCAGCGTGCGCAGCGCATCGGCACCGGCGACCTCGCCGGCGTCGTGGGCGACCAGGCGGACGCCGTCGACGTCCTGTGCCGTACCCACGAGGGAGGCCGCGGCCGCGGCGAGCTGCTCGTTGCGCAGGCGCTCGAGTTCCTTCTCCGCGGTCTTCAGCTTCTGCAGGGTGAGCGAGAGCCGCTCGGGCAGCTGGGTGGAGGGGACCTTGAGCATCTCCGACAGCTCGCTGACGAGCGCCCGCTCGGCGGCCAGGTGCCGGAACGCATCCATGCCCACCAGGGCCTCGACGCGGCGGTTGCCCGAACCCACCGACTGCTCCCCCAGCAGGGTCAGCGACCCGATGAGGGAGGTCGACTCGACGTGTGTGCCGCCGCACAGCTCTCGCGACCAGTCTCCGTCGATCTCGACGACGCGCACCCGGTTGCCGTAGGCCTCCCCGAAGAGGGCCATGGCGCCAAGCGCCTTGGCCTCCGCAAGCGGCATGACCTTGGTCTCCACCGCGTGGTTGCTGCGGATGGCCAGGTTGGCCACCTCCTCGATCTCGCTGCGGGCGGCGGAGCTGATGCCCTCGCCCCAGGCGAAGTCGAACCGCAGGTAGCCGGCCTTGTTGAACGACCCGCGCTGGGTCGCCTCCGGGCCGAGGATCTGGTGCAGCGCGGCGTGCACGATGTGGGTGCCGGAGTGGGCCTGCTCGCCGGCATGGCGGCGCTGGCGGTCGACGGCGGAGGTGACCAGGGCGCCGGAGGTGATCTCCCCCTCGCGGACGACGGCCCGGTGGACGTGGAGGCCCTTCACCGGGCGCTGCACGTCGAGCACCTCGACGACGAACCCGTTGCCGGTGATCAGCCCGACGTCGGCGGCCTGCCCGCCGGATTCGGCGTAGAACGGCGTCTGGTCGAGGACGAGTTCGATCTCCTCGCCGGTGGAGGCGACCGGAATGGACTGTCCGCCGCGCAGCAGCCCGGTGACGACGCCGTCGGTGGTCAGCTCGTCGTAGCCGGTGAAGATCGTCTCGCCCGAGGCGAGGATCTCGTTGAAGACGGAGAGGTCGGCGTGGCCGGCCTTCTTGCCGCGGGCATCGGCCTGCGCGCGCTGGCGCTGTTCGAGCATCAGGGTCCGGAAGCCCTCGGCGTCGACGGCCAGCCCGGCCTCCTCGGCCATCTCGAGGGTCAGGTCGATGGGGAAGCCGTAGGTATCGTGCAGGGCGAAGGCGTCGGCACCCGAGAGCGGGCGGTTGGCGGCCTTGGACTCGCGGACGGCCTCGTCGAGGCGCGCGGTGCCCGAGGCGATGGTGCGCAGGAACGCCTTCTCCTCCGCGTAGGCGATGCGGGCGATCCGTTCGAAGTCCTTCTCGACCTCGGGGTAGGTGCCCTTCATGGCGTCGCGGGAGGCGGGCAGCAGCTCCGGCAGGCAGGGCTTCTCCACCCCGAGCAGGCGCATGGCGCGCACAGCACGGCGGATCAGCCGGCGCAGCACGTAGCCGCGCCCCTCGTTGGAGGGGGTCACCCCGTCGGCGATGAGCATCAGCGAGGAGCGGATGTGGTCGGCGACGACGCGCATCCGGACGTCGTCGGTGTGGTGCGGGTCGTCCGGGGTCTCGGCGCTGGTGTACTCGCGTCCGCTGAGCTCGGCGGCCTTGTCGAGCACCGGGCGCACCTGGTCCGTCTCGTACATGTTCTCAACGTCCTGCAGCACCATGGCCAGGCGTTCGAGGCCCAGGCCGGTGTCGATGTTCTTCTTGGGCAGCTCGCCGAGGATCTCGAAGTCGTCCTTGCCGGTTCCCTCGCCGCGCTGGTACTGCATGAACACGAGGTTCCAGATCTCGACGTACCGATCGTCGTCGGCCTCGGGTCCGCCCTCGACGCCGTAGGCCGGGCCGCGGTCGTAGAAGATCTCCGAGCAGGGGCCCGCGGGGCCGGGCTGTCCGGTGGACCAGTAGTTGTCCTTCTTGCCCATCTTCTGGATGCGCTCGACGGGAATGCCGACCTCGTCCCGCCAGATGGCCAGGGCCTCGTCGTCCTCGTGGTAGACGGTGATCCACAGCCTCTCCGGGGGCAGGCCGAACCCGCCCTGGTCGACGCCGGAGGTCAGCAGCTCCCAGGCCATGCGGATGGCGTCCTGCTTGAAGTAGTCGCCGAAGGAGAAGTTTCCGGCCATTTGGAAGAACGTGCCGTGGCGTGCTGTCTTGCCGACCTCCTCGATGTCACCGGTGCGGATGCACTTCTGCACGCTCGTCGCCCGGTTGTAGGGGGCCTCCTCGCGGGCGGTGAGGTACGGGATGAAGGGGACCATGCCCGCCACCGTGAAGAGCAGTGAGGGGTCGCTGGAGACCAGCGACGCCGACGGCACGACGGTGTGCCCGTTCTTCTCGAAGTAGCTCAGCCAGCGGCTTGCGATCTCATGGGACTTCACGGGGGGGATCCTTCGGGTTCGACAGGTGGGTTCGGACCGGCAGGGGCGGTGCTGCCCGCGACGAGCCGGTGCGGTTCGGGTTCGGGGCGCTCCGGCCCGGTCAGCGGTGCGTTGCTGCGGGGGCCGGGGGAACCGGCTGCTCGACGCCGAGCGCCGAGCGGAGGTCCGCCTCGCGCTCGCGCATCCCGGAGCGAAAGGCGTCGGCGAATCCGGCGAGATTGTCCGAGGCCTGCCCAACGGCGCGGTTGAGGCCGGCCGGCCCCAGCGCTGCCTTCGCGGCGGTGACCTTGCGTACTGCGAGAACACCGATGGCCACTCCCGCTGCCATCCATAGGGCTCTTCTGATCATGGGATCCTCCTCGTCGAGTGCTGACGGCGGTGTCTGGTGATCCGGGACCGCGGTCCCGGAAGGGGGTGGCTCAGCGGCTGCGGCGCCGCCCGGCCGATGTCTTCCGGCCGGCGAAGGCGCTGCGGACGCCGTAGGAGAACGCCGCGACCTTGATCAGCGGGGCTCCGAGCGTCGCGGCGACCAGGGAGGACAGCGCGGACAGGTTCGCGGAGGCGTCGGACACATTGGAGGTGATGCCGTCGACGGTCTTCAGCTGCTGGTGGGTGGTGCTCACGGTGCTGGTCACCTCGGTGATCAGCGGCGTCGTCTCGTCGGTCACGGTGCGGATCGCGGTGCGCAGCTCGTCGAACACCTTCCCGAGCTTCAGCACGGGCACAGCCAGCAATGCGACCAGGACGGCAAACACGCCGGCTGCAATGAGGCCGGCAATATCTCCACCGGACATGGACGGTCTCCTTCGTACGCAGGTAACCGCCTCGCGGGCGGCTGAAGTTTTGGGGGCCGTACCCAATAGCCCGCGGCCGGAGCCGCGGGCTATTGGGTGAGGCTGCCATCCGGGACCGGCGGACGGGCCGCCGGCACGCGGACTAGCGGGCGTAGTACTCCACCACGAGCTGCTCTTCGCAGGTCACGGGGACCTCGGAGCGCTTGGGGCGGCGCACCAGGCGGGCCTGGAGCTTCTCGAGCGAGACGTCGAGGTAGCCCGGGACGGCCGGCAGGACGTCGCGGTGGGCGCCGGCTGCTGCAACCTGAAGCGGGACCATGGTCTCGCTGCGGCTGTGAACGTGGATGAGCTGCCCCTCCGCAACGCGGAACGACGGGCGGTCCACGCGGGCGCCGTCGACCATGATGTGGCGGTGGACGACGAGCTGGCGGGCCTGGGCGATCGTGCGGGCGAAGCCGGCACGGAGCACGAGGGCGTCGAGACGCATTTCGAGCAGCTCGATGAGGTTCTCACCGGTCAGGCCCGAGGTGCGGCGCGCTTCTTCGAAGACGCGGGTCATCTGCGCTTCGCGGATACCGTACTGGGCGCGCAGACGCTGCTTTTCGCGCAGGCGTACGGCGTAGTCGCTGTCCTGCTTGCGGCGGGCGCGTCCGTGCTGGCCGGGAGCGTACGGGCGACGCTCGAGGTACTTCTCGGCCTTCGGGGTCAAAGCGATGCCGAGGGCACGCGAAATGCGGACCTTCCGGCGGGCACGTGTGTTGTTAGCCACGTTTACCTTTCATCTGTTTCTGCGGCAAAGAGCCTGGCGCACCGGTTCGGTGCGCGGCACTTTCTTTGTGTTGCTGGCCTCCTTGTGCGGAGAGCCGGGATTGGCCGCTTCCCGGTACTACAGTCAGCTCCGCGCACGCTCCTCCGCCTTCGAAAATCGAGGGAAAGGGCGCGGACACGGCGCTACTTGCCAGTCAACCCACAATCCTAGCAGTCCGCCGGCCTTCGGATGGCGCACCGCCCCCGCCGGCGTCCGGCGCGGCGCCCGGTGGCCCACCGCGCGCGGCGGGGTTAGGTTACCCGTATGGAGTACGAGATCCGTCCGGCCACCGCGGACCGGTTCGGGGACGTCGCGGTGCTGCTTGGGCCGCGGAACCCCGATTCGCCGGTCTGCTGGTGCCTGACCTACCGGCTGCCCTCCCGGGAGAACCGGGCCCTGACCGGCCGGGAGCGCGCCGCACGCGTCGAGGAGCTCTGCGGCCGGGCCATCCCGCCCGGGATCCTGGCCTACGACGGCGACACCGTGGTGGGCTGGTGCGGCGTGGCGCCCCGGGCCGAACTCCACTCCTTTGCGCACAGCACCCGCATCCCGCACCTCGATGACCAGCCGGTCTGGAGCGTGTGGTGCTTCCGGGTCCGGGGCGGGCACCGCGGCAAGGGCGTGGCCGCGGCGCTGCTGCAGGGCGCCGTGGAGCATGCCCGGGACCACGGGGCGCCCGCCGTCGAGGGCTACCCGGTGGACAACGGCGGGCGGAGGGTCGACACCACGATGGCCTATGTCGGCACCCGGGCGCTGTTCGAGCGGGCCGGCTTCACGAAGGCCGCCGATACGACCTCGGTCTCCAACGGGTTCCCACGCGTGCTGATGCGCCGCAGTCCCGCCTGAGCGGCCCGGTGCAGCCCGGCCCCAGGGATGCGGAGGCGCCCAGGCCTACCTGCCCCGCAGGATCCTGCGCAGCCGGCCGAGGCGGGTGCCGATGTCCCGCTCGGCTCCCCGGTCGGTGGGGACGTAGTAGTCCCTGCCCACGAGGTCGTCGGGCGCGTACTGCTGGTGGGCGATGCCGTGCGGTTCGTCGTGGGAGTAGACGTAGCCCTTGCCGTGGCCGAGCTGGGAGGCCCCGGGATAGTGGGCGTCGCGCAGGTGGGCGGGAATCCCCTGCCCCCGCCCGGCCCGCACGTCGGCGATGGCCGCATTGATGCCGTTGTACGCCGCGTTGGATTTCGGAGCCGTGGCGATGTGGACAACCGCCTCGGCGAGGATGATCCGCGCCTCGGGCATCCCGACGAGCTGCACCGCCTGCGCCGCGGCCACCGCCGTCTGCAGCGCCGTCGGATCGGCCATCCCGACGTCCTCGGACGCGGAGATCATGATCCTGCGGGCGACGAAGCGCGGGTCCTCCCCCGCCTCGAGCATCCGTGCGAGGTAGTGAAGTGACGCGTCGACGTCGGAGCCCCGCAGCGACTTGATGAAGGCGCTGGCGACGTCGTAGTGCTGGTCCCCGGCCCGGTCGTAGCGCAGTGCGGCGACGTCGAGGGCCTTCTCGGCGTGCTGGAGTTCCACGACGACCGGGCCGCCGGCAGCGCCGGACTGGGCGACCCCGGCCGCGGCCTCGAGGGCGGTGAGGCCCCGGCGCGCGTCGCCCGCGGCGAGCCGCACGAGGTGCTCGAGGGCCTCCGGGCTCAGGCGGACGGTCCCGCCCAGGCCGCGTTCGTCCTCGACGGCGCGCTCCAGCAGTCCGGCGATATCGGCTTCGGTCAGCGGCCTCAGGGTCTGCAGCAGCGACCGCGAGAGCAGGGGCGCCACCACCGAGAACGAGGGGTTCTCGGTGGTCGCTGCGATCAGGACGACCCACCGGTTCTCCACTCCGGGCAGCAGCGCGTCCTGCTGGGCCTTGTTGAACCGATGGATCTCATCGAGGAACAGGATGGTGGTGCGGCGGTGGAGGTCACGGGCGGTCAGGGCCTCCTCCATCACCCGGCGGACGTCCTTTACGCCGGCCGTGATCGCGGAGAGCTCGACGAACTGCCGGCCCTGGCCGCGCGCGACGACGTGCGCCAGGGTGGTCTTTCCGGTGCCGGGCGGCCCCCACAGCACCACCGACGAGGGCCCGGCGGGCCCGCCGGAGGCTGCGTCACCGGCCAGCGTGCGCAGGGGCGACCCGGGGCCGAGCAGGTGCTGCTGGCCGACGACCTCGTCGAGGGACCGCGGACGCATCCGGACCGCCAGGGGGCTCCGCGGCCGCTGGAGGACACCGCCCGCACCGGCCGACGGCGCAGGCCCGGGAAGGTCGTCTTCCTCTTCCTCGGCGGCGGCGCTGAATAGATCATTCACACTGCCAAGGCTACTGTGTAGCACTGACGCCGGCGGATGGCCGGGGCGGAGCGGAGGACCCAATGGCAGAGCCACGAACCGTCCTCGTGACCGCCGAGCGCCTCGCCGGCTGGCTGGAGAGGTTTGCCCAGCGCAACGGCGGATACACCCTCGAAGCGGACTCCCCCGGTGGAACGCTGACCCTGCACGCCCCGAACGGGTGCCGGGCCGTCCTGGTCCCGCCGCTTCCCCCGTCCCCGGAGGCCGCGCAGGCGCCGCCGGTGGAGGCCCTCACCGCCGCGGCCCGTGAACCGCGCACGGTTGCCCTGATCCTGGTCCGCCGGGGCGGCTACTCGGTGGGGGTGGCCCGCAGCGGTCGGCTGCTCGCCTCCAAGACCGGCACGCGTTATGTCCAGTCGCGGACGGCGGCGGGCGGCTGGTCCCAGCAGCGGTTCGCCCGGCGCCGGGCGAACCAGGCCTCATCCCTGGTCCAGTCCGCGGCGGAACAGGCCTCGGCGGTCTTTTCCGCCCACCCCATCGACTGCGTGCAGTTGGGCGGCGACCGCACCCTGGCCCTGGAGGTGCTCACCCACCCGGCCGTGGCCGGGTACGCCCACCTTCCCCGGCTCCCATTCACTGCGGTCCCCGACCCGCGCCTGGCCGTGCTGCAGCGGGCAGCGGCGGAGGCGATGTCGGTGCGCATCACCATCACCGACCCCCCGGCGTCCGCTCCCAGGTAGGGCGCCTGCGGGACCGCTCGGTGGGGAAAAACACGCGGATCCGGGGCGACGGCGATTCCTGCAGGTAGTCACCGGCAGATGGTCGGCAGACCCTCCCGGCAGGTGGTCACCGGCCGGCGGCGGCCGCTTCGGCGGCCCGGCGGAGGCTGTCGATGGCCTGTCCCGGGTCCTCCGCGCCGTAGACCGAGGATCCGGCGACGAACACGGTGGCCCCGGCCTCGGCGGCGCGCAGGATGGTCTCCTCGGTGATGCCGCCGTCGACCTGGATCGCCAGGGGCAGCGACCCGCCGCGCACGGCCTCGGCCGCCCGGCGGATCTTCGGCAGGGTCAGGTCCAGGAAGGACTGGCCGCCGAACCCGGGCTCGACGGTCATGATCAGGAGCATGTCGAGCTCTCCGAGCATGTCCAGGTATGGCTCGACCGACGTGGCCGGGCGCAGGGCCATGCCTGCCTGCGAGCCGCCGGCCCGCAGCTCGCGGGCCAGCCGCACCGGGGCGGCGGCGGCTTCGGCATGGAACGTGACCGACGCGGCGCCCAGTTCCGCGTACGCGGGTGCCCACCGGTCGGCGTCCTCGATCATCAGGTGCACATCGAGCGGGAGCCCGCTGACCTCCTGGATGCGCTTCACGACCGGCTGCCCCAGCGTCAGGTTGGGGACGAAATGGTTGTCCATCACGTCCACATGGACGGCATCGGCGGCGCCGATGCGTCCGAGTTCACGCTCGAGGTTCACGAAGTCGGCTGAAAGAATGCTCGGGTTGATGCGGCAGGCTCCCATGGGTGTCCTTTGCGGTTGGAGGTGGCGGGACGAAGCGCTCCGTCCCGGATGGGACGTCAGATCGGTTTGCGGATCAGGGCCAGGAACATGGCATCGGTGCCGTGAAGGTGGGGCCAGAGCTGCGCCGTGGACCCCGTCCCCGAGGGGGCGGGCCGGCCGGAACCCAGCGGCCCGCCGATGCTGACGGCGTCCAGGGCGGCACCGGAATCGAGCAGTTCCATGTCCGGCCGCCGGCGCAGGGCATCCTCGACGACGGCGAGGGTCTCGGCATGGTGCGGTGAGCAGGTGACATAGGCGACGACGCCGCCCGGGCGCACGGCCTCGAGTGCCGACTCCAGCAGGCTGCGCTGCAGCGGGGCCAGCTCCACGAGGTCGGCGGGCTTGCGCCGCCAACGCGCTTCGGGCCGGCGCCGCAGCGCACCGAGCCCGGTGCAGGGCGCATCGACAAGGACGCGGTCGAAACTTCCAGACTCCTCCTGCCCGAGTTCCCTGCCATCACCAACGCGCACCGTCCAGGCGTTCCCGTCCACGGGGCGGAGCGCCTGGCGCACGAGCTGCGCCCGGTGCGGCACCGGCTCGTTGGCCACGAGGCTCGCCGGCACGGAGCGGCCCAGGGCGGCGAGGAGCGCGGATTTACCACCGGGCCCGGCGCACAGGTCGAGCCACCGCTCGGCACCGCCGGCGGGCGCCCCCTCCGGCGCCGCTCCGGTTCCGTCCGCCAGCGCGGCACCCGGGCCGGCGGGCGCCGGAAGCAGGTCGACGGCGGCGAGGGCGCGGGCGACGAGCTGGGAGCCCGCGTCCTGGACGCGGAGCGTGCCTTCGCGGACCCCGGCCAGCCGGCCCACGTCGCCGCCGGCGAAGTAGGCCGAGCCTTCGGCCAGGCGGCCCGGCTCGGCGCCCTCGGCCAGTGCTTCGTCGAGGGAGCCGAGACCGGGAAGGGCAACGAGGTTGACCACCGGGGCGGCGTTGTCGGCCTCGAGCAGTTCGTCGATCTCCTCGACGGAGCGCCCGTGGGCGACCAGCGACTGCCGGAGCGCGCGGACGATCCACTCCGGGTGGCTGTGCGTCAGGGAGGCGATCTTGACCCCGTCGGTCTGGCCGGAGGTCAATTCCCCGACCCAGGAGGCGAGGTCGCGGGCGGCCACCTTCCGCAGGACGGCGTTGACGAGGGAGGCGGGGCCGGCGCCGATGACGGCGCGGACGAGTCCGACCGTCTGATCGAGCGCGGCGTGGGCGGGCACCCGCATGCCCAGCAGCTGGTGGGCACCGAGGCGCAGGGCGTCCAGCACCGCCGGATCGAGCTGGGCCAGTGGCCGGTCGACGCAGCGGGCCAGCACCGCGTCGTACGTCCCCTGCCCGCGCAGGGCACCGTAGGCGAGCTCGGTGGCGAACCCGGCGTCGCGCCGGTCGAGGCGGTGCTTGCGGATGCTCGCGGGCAGGACGAGGTTCGCGTAGGCGTCCTCCGCGGCCACCGCCCGGAGCACCTCGAAGGCGACGAGGCGCGCCGGGTCGGCCTTCCTCGTCCGCTGCGACGGCGCGGCCTGCGAGTACTTCCGCTCGCCGGAGCGGTTGCGCTCCCTGCCCTTTTCATTGCGCCGCGGGCGCTGGCCCGGCCGCTGGCCTGCTCCTGGGGTATCAGACATCGAAAACCAACTCTCCGCGCGCCGAGGCGCCCCTCGCCCAGTCCCGGGCATCCATCATGGTCTTGCCGGCGGGCTGGAGGCGGTCGAGCACCACGGGCTCCGATCCCGTGCCCACGTGCACGCCGTCGCCCCTCAGTTCGATCCGGCCGGGAGGAAGGCCCTCCGGGTTTTCAGGCCCCGCGCCCGCTGCCCCGCCGCCCGCCGGGCGCACCGGTGCGATCTTCACGCGCTGCCCCGCGAGGAGCGTCCAGGCGCCCGGCTCGGGGGTCACTGCATTGATCCGCCGCCGGACGGCGACGGCCGGCTGCGTCCAGTCGATCCGGGCGTCGTCGATGGTCAGCTTGGGGGCAAGGCTGACCTCGCCCTGCTGCGGGACGGCCTCCACCGTGCCTTTCTCGAGCGCCGTGAGGGTCTGCGCGAGCAGGACGGCGCCGCTGGCCGCAAGCCGGTCCAGGACCTCGCCGCTGGTGTCCGACGGTGCAAGCGCTTCGGTCACGGTTCCAAAGACCGGGCCGGTGTCCAGACCGCGTTCAAGGAGGAACGTTGTCGCACCGGTGATGTCGTCGCCGTGCAGCACCGCGTGCTGCACGGGGGCGGCACCGCGCCAGGCCGGCAGCAGCGAAAAGTGGAGGTTGATCCAGCCGTGCCGGGGAATCCCGAGCGCCTGCGGCGGGACGAGGCCCCCGTAGGCAACGATCGCCGCGGCGTCGAGGTTCAGCGCGGCCAGCTGCGCGACCACCTCGTCGGTGAACCGGTTCGCCTTGATCAGCGGCAGCCCCAGCTCCTGCGCCCGGGCGGCCACGGGACTCGGGGTAAGGGTCTTCTTCCGGCCCACCGGCGCATCGACACGGGTGAGCACCGCGGCGATCTCGAAACCGGCGTCCGAGAGGATATCGAGTGCGGGGACGGCGACGGCGGGCGTGCCCGCGAACAGGATCCTCATCGCCTTTGACCCTGCCGTTCCCCGCGGGCCGGTGCGCCGGCCGGACCGGCTCCGGGTGCGGCGGCGGATGCGCTGATGAAGCTTGAACCGAGCGTCTTGGCGCGGTGGGCCGCTGTCTGGCCGGCGACGCTGTTGTAGTCGGCGCTGCGGATCGCACGCATCGCGGCCTTCTTTTCCTCGCCCCTGAGCCTGTCGATGTACAGCGTGCCGCGCAGGTGGTCCGTCTCGTGCTGGAGGCACCGCGCCAGCATCCCGGTGCCCTCCACCTCGACCGGATTCCCCCTGGCGTCCTGGCCCCGGACCCTCGCCCACTCGGCGCGGTCCAGGAAGTTCCCCAGCCCGGGAACTGAAAGGCACCCTTCGACGGCGGCGCCACCCTGAAGTTCCTCCCCGACCTCAAGCACCGGGTTCACGATGTGGCCCTCGAATCCGTCGATGCGGTAGGTGAAGACCTGCAGGCCCACACCGATCTGGGGGGCCGCGAGGCCCACGCCCTGCACATCGATCATCGTTTCGGCCATGTCCGCCACGAGCTTCTCGAGCTCGGGACCAAAATTCGTGACCTTTGCGGCGGGCGTGCGCAGGATGGGGTCGCCGATGATCCGGACACTCAGTACAGCCATCTGGTTTCGAATTCCTTCACCTGGTTGGAGGGCGCGGACTTGAGGAGCGCGGCGGCAGGCCCGGCTGGGCGCTGCGGCGGCCCGGCGGCATGCGCGGACCCCGGACTTCGACGTTCAAAGCCTTCGAGCCATTCTAGAACGCCCGCCGCCCGACCTCCCCGCGCGCCCGGTTCCTGCCCTCTGCGGCCACCCCGGCGGGGTCCGGGCACGGCCGTTCGCCATGCGCCGGCGTGAGAAGACGCCGGTGGCCACTGGAGGGGGACGCTAGAAGCCGGACGCTGCGACGGAGGACGGCGCTTCCGGAACACCGGACACCGGTTCCCGGGAGTCGGCGGCCGGACGTGCCGCCATCCCCGGCGCCGCAGCAGGACCGGGTGGTGGGCCGATGGGAAGCAACGCCCGCCCGGCCGTTTCGGCGTTCCGGCCGGCTTCCCACGCACGGCGCAGCGCGCAGAATCGAAACCAGTGCTCCTTCAGCACCTCGGGGTTGGCGCGGAGGGCGCGGACCTCCGTCTGGCCGACGGCGACTCCGAGCAGCAGCGGCTGATCGCCGTACTTCCACGGTTCCCATTCGCCCTTGGCGGGGTCCACGAGGCTCTCCTGCGCCTTCATCCCGGCGACCAGCTGCATGACCACCTTGTCATCAAGGCCCTTGACGAAGCCGTCGCGGTCGGTGTTCTTCGTCTTGTAGTCGATCAGGCACAGCCGCCCGCCGATCGTGGCGACCAGGTCGAGGGTCCCGGCATAGCCGAGCTCGGTGTTCCACACGGTGAGCTCCGGGGCGATCGGCCGGACGTCGTAGAGTTCCCACCACTCATCGAAACGGGCCGCGAAGCCTTCCTCGCCGTTCTCCACGAGCGCCAGACGCGCGGCGTCGAGCGTGTGCGGCCGCCCGAGGGCGCGCAGCGCCACCTGCTCGCAGTAGTTGTGGACCCGGGTGCCGCGCAGCGCCGCGTCGTCGCGGTAACGCTCCGCGGCCTGGGCGGCGTCGCGGATGGCCTGCTTCAGCTCGGCGGGCTTGCCCAGGGACCCGGGAAGGCGCGGGTCGGCGGCCAGCGCGTTCGCGGCCATGTGTCCGAACCAGCCGCCAAGGGATGATGGCGCCTGGGCGATGACGGTCGTGATCGACGGGACCGTGGGCTGGTCCGACGTCGACCTCGCATACATCCGTCCGTAGGGCGTGGAATGGGCGAGCAGCGGTTCAGTCATGGCTTAAGTCTGTCACCCTCCGGTGACACTCCCGCGCCGCGCGGTGAAGCCGAAGACGCGCCGGATTGGACGAACCCCGAATAGTCCTATAGAGTTTTTTCTCGTTGGAAAACAGAAAAACACGAGGAACTCAAGGGTTTCGGTGTCGGAAATTTTCTTTCTGCGGACGTAGCTCAGCTGGCTAGAGCACCACCTTGCCAAGGTGGATGTCGCGGGTTCGAATCCCGTCGTCCGCTCGCAAGTCACTGCATGGCCGGGTTCATCCGGCTGTCTGTTTGTTGGATAGCGGTGGGGTGGCCGAGTGGCTAGGCAGCGGCCTGCAAAGCCGTGCACGCGGGTTCGAATCCCGTCCCCACCTCCAGTAGGTGAATTGCACAGCAGTAAAATGGGCGATTGGCGCAGCGGTAGCGCGCTTCCCTGACACGGAAGAGGTCACTGGTTCGATCCCAGTATCGCCCACCAAGAAAGACCCCCGGGAAACCGGGGGTCTTTTGTCATTGGGCCATTAAGCGGCCCTGGCGCCGGCATCCGACCGCCTCCCCCAGTGGCCCGGACCGGATGCAGCATCCACCCCCTTGCAATTAACTGACCGGTCGGCTATAACTGTTCGAGTAGGTAGTCGACCGACTGTCTAGTTAGGGATGGAAACCATGGAATCACGTAAAGTCGCCGTCATCACCGGCGCATCGCAGGGCATCGGAGCGGGCCTCGTCGAGGGATACCGCAATCTTGGGTATGCAGTTGTAGCCAACTCCCGCTCCATTGCTCCGTCCGAGGACAGCGATCTTGCCACCGTTGCCGGAGACATCTCGTCACCCGAGGTCGCTGAGCGCGTTCTTGCCACGGCCATTGAGCGGTTCGGCCGCGTCGACACGCTCGTGAACAATGCGGGCATCTTTATTGCGAAGCCCTTTGTGGACTACACCCAGGAGGACTACGACAACGCCCTGCGCGTGAACCTGGGCGGCTTCTTCCACATCAGCCAGAAAGCGATCGCGCACATGGCTGAGCAGGGCTCCGGGCACGTCGTGAACGTGACAACCACCCTGGTGGAGAATGCCAACTCGAACGTCCCTTCCGCCCTCGCCTCGTTGACCAAGGGCGGTCTGGCTTCCGTCGTGAAGTCGCTCGCGATCGAATACGGAGCCCGTGGGGTGCGGGTAAATGCAGTATCACCCGGCATCATCAAGACGCCGCTGCATTCGGAGGAGACGCATGACACCTATGCGGCACTTCATCCCGTCGGGCGGATGGGAACCATCGACGACGTCGTGCACGGCGTGCTCTACCTCGAGCAGGCCCCATTCGTCACCGGTGAATTCCTCCACGTCGACGGCGGCCAGAGCGCGGGAAACTAGACCCGGACGGGGGGGGCGTCTCCGCCGCCCCCACCCCGGCGAGGGAAAAATGAAGCGTTCTTCCCTCCCGCGAAGCAGCAACCACCACATCTTTTCGGTCCTGCGGACCCAGGAGGCAGCTTCAGCCCATGATGACGCAACAGTTCAACGTGGACGTCGTCTCTCCCTCCTACTGGCGGGTGACCTTCGCCAATGGCCCAGTCAACCTCTTCGACCCGGATTCGATCGACGAACTCGCCCTCCTGCTCAACACCGCCGAGCAGGATCCCGAACTTCGAGTGATTGTCTTCCGCAGCGACAACCCCGGTTTCCTCATGGCGCACTGGGACCTCCTCAGCGACAAGGCCAGGGTGGCGAACATGGCACCGGGGCCGACGGGCCTTCACCCGTACCTCGCCAATTTCATCCGCCTCAGCAGACTCCCCGCGGCGACCATTTCCGTCATCCGCGGACGGGCGCGTGGAGCCGGCAGCGAGTTCGTCCTTGCCACCGACATGCGGTTCGCATCGGAGCGCGCGGTGCTGGGCCATTTTGAAGTGGGTATCGGCGCCGTGCCGGGGGGAGGCCCAATGGCGCGACTTGGGCACCTCGTCGGGCGTGGCCGGGCCCTGGAGATCCTCCTCGGAGCCGCTGACGTCGGTGCCGAGGCCGCCGCTGCATACGGCTATGTCAACCGGGTCATCAGCGATGCGACGATCGAGGCCGAGGTGGATGCGCTTGCCCGCCGCATCGCCGGATTCGACAAGACGGCCGTGGCCCGGACGAAGGCGCTTGTCGATGAGGCGACGCTGCCGGAGGATCAGGAATTCGCACCAGGCCTTGAGGCGTTCTTCGCGACCGCAGGCCGGCCCGTGAGCCAGCCGCTGATCCACAGCCTGTTCGCCCGGGGCCTGCAGCAGGCCGACGGGGTCGAACTTGGAGCTCGGACGCCACGTCGGAGCACCGCTGGACGAGTGACATGGAGGCGCCCCAACACGATCCGAACCCCAGGCCCGCTCGATTCCGGTGGGCTCCGACGGGGAATTACAACCCCAGACCCGGGGTTGATAGCTCTCACAACGACAGGTCCTGAATTAGGGGTAGAACGATGAACACACTGCTTGAGCAGGTGGTGGCAGCCAATGGCGGCCTCGACCGCTGGAAGAACCTCACCACCTCCACCGCCCGGATCACCTACGGGGGCCCTTTCTGGGAGTTCAAGGGCCAGCCCGACGTCGTCGGCACCGACCTCGTGGAGGCGTCCCTGCAGGAGGAGCGCACCCGCCACACCCAGGAGGGCACCGGCCGCGTCGTCGAGTACGACAAGAAGACGGACCGCGTCACGGTTACCGCCGCCGACGGCACGCTTATCGAAGAACTGAACAACCCCCGCGCCAGCTTCGAGGGCTACACCCCCGAGACCCAGTGGTCCCTTGCCCAGATCGCCTACTTCCGCAGCTACGCCACGTGGCACTACCTCGTGGAGCCCTACCTCTTCGCCTGGCCCGGCGTCGACACCCAGGAAGTCGAGCCCTGGGAGGAGAACGGCGAGACCTGGCGCGTACTGAGCGTCACCTTCCCTTCCTCAATCGACACCCACAGCACGACGCAGCTCTACTACTTCAACGCGGCCGGCCGCCTGCGCCGGATGGACTACGAGCCCGCGGTCAACGGCGCCACTCCCGTTGCCCACTACATCCGGGATGAGGCCGAGGTCGACGGCCTTGTTGTTCCCACCAAGCGGCACATCCACATCCGTAATGAGGACCGGACTCCCGATCTTTCGTGGATCCCGATCGAAATCGACCTGAGCGACATCAGGATTTCGTGACCCCACGGCCGGAGGGGGGCGATCCTCCCCTCCGGCCGACCGCCCGCCGTGGCCGGGCCATCCGACCCGCTCCCCCGCCGCGGTCCGGCCGTGGATTTGGCTCCCGTCTTCGCTAGGCGATATTGTTGAGCGAAGGCATCGCCCGCCGCCGGTTCCGCGAAACCTGGAAGAAATTCCACCTCCGGAACCGCCGTCGACCCGATGCACTTCATACCGGGGCCCCCCGTCGGGACGCCCTTTCGCGGACGTAGCTCAGCTGGCTAGAGCACCACCTTGCCAAGGTGGATGTCGCGGGTTCGAATCCCGTCGTCCGCTCCACTGATGGTCGTGCCGGCCCGCCCCACGCACCCTCCCCCCGCGAAACGGCAGCTCACCACCGCAAACCCCGCCCAAAGGGTGGTGATGTGCGCACTCGACGCAGCCAACGCGGGCGAACCCGCGCAGCCTCCCCCGCGAAACTGCAGCTCACCACCCCAAACCCCGCCCAAAGGGTGGTGATGTGCGCACTCGCCCCGAAAACCCGTCCGACCCGCCCGCGGCGCTTCGCCGGCCGGGAACCGCCCCCAGACGATCCGGCATCGGGTGCACTAGGATTGTGACGAAGGGAACACCAGGTTCCCGGGTAGGAAAGGAGGTGCCTGTGTCTGTTTTTGACGGGCTCAAAGGCAAGGCCGGTGGGTTGAAGGACAAGGCGACCGGACTGATCGGCGCCAACTCGGAGAAGGTCAAGGCTGGCATCAACAAGGCCGGCCACCTTGTCGACGGCAGGACCGGCGGCAAGTACTCCGGGCGCATCCGCGGGGTGCAGTCGAAGGCCTCGGCGATGGTCGACAAGATCGAGCGCGAGAAGCGCGGCGGCACGACCGGACCTACACCTCCTCCGGCCTCATCGCTTTAAAGCACGACAAAAGGAGCGCCGGTCCCGCCGTGAGGCGGAGCCGGCGCTTTTGTTTAAGCCGGACTTACCTGGGCTCCGGTACCCCCTGGCGGGCCAGGGCGGTCAGGCGTGAGACGGCCCGGTAGTACTTCTTCATGTAGCCGCCGTGCATCATCTCGTCGGTGAACAGCTTGTCGAAGGACACCCCGCTGGCGAAGATCGGCACGTCGCGGTCATAGAGGCGGTCGGCCAGCACCACGAACCGCAGGGCCACCGACTGCTCGGTGATCGTCGAGACGCGGTGCCAGGCGACGGCCTCGACCCCGTCGAGAAGCTGGCGGTACTTGCTGGGATGCACCCCGGCGAGGTGGTGGATGAGGTCGCCGAAGTCGTCTTCCGCCAGCACCCCGCCGTTGCCGGAGTAGTTGCGGACGTGGTCGCGCAGGCCCGACTCGGACAGCGGCGCCGGCGGCTGCGGCAGGCCGCGGTGGCGGTAGTCCTCGCCGTCGATCCGCAGCACGTCGAACTGGTCGGCGAGCACCTGGATTTCGCGCTGGAAGTCGACGGCCGCGAACCGTCCCTCACCCAGGGACCCGGGCAGGGTGTTGGAGGTGGCCGCCAGCTTGACGCCGGCGTCCGCCAGTTCGCGCATCAACCGGGACATCATGACCGTGTCGCCCGGATCGTCGAGCTCGAACTCGTCGATGCAGACCAGGTTGTAGCCGCTGAGCGAATCGACGGTCTTGCGGAAGGAGAGCACCCCGCACAGGTTCGTGTATTCGACGAATGTTCCGAAGGCCTTGGGGCCCTTCGTCGCGTGCCAGAGCGAGGCCAGCAGGTGGGTCTTCCCGACGCCGAAACCCCCGTCGAGGTAGATCCCCGCACGGGAGGGCGCCTTGCGGGCGCCAAAGAGCTTCCGCAGTCCGCTGGGCTCCGGCTCGTCGACGCTCGCCGCGAAGGCGCGCAGACCCTTCACGGCGGCCGACTGCGAGGGCTGCTGCGGGTCAGGGCGGTAGCTGGAGAACGAGACGTCCTTGAAGCGGGGCGAGGGGTAGAACCCGTCGAGGAGCTCCTCGACTGAGACTTTCGGCGCGCGGTCGGTCAGGTGCTCTACGGATGCCACGGATCTGGGGTGCTTTCTCTTGCCGGCCGAGGGTTTCGATGGCGGGCGCGACGGCGCGCCCGGTAGGCAACATTACGGCACCGGGCCCGCACCCGGCGGAAGCAATTGCCGCCGGGCGTGGTTACGCTAAGAGAGAGAAGCCGCCCCCAGCAG
The DNA here is from genome assembly GCF_054511055.1 of Arthrobacter melezitosi. Lineage (NCBI taxonomy): Bacteria > Bacillati > Actinomycetota > Actinomycetes > Micrococcales > Micrococcaceae > Arthrobacter > Arthrobacter melezitosi. The sequence continues at coordinate 3,797 of NZ_JBTNDJ010000022.1, read as the reverse complement.
AAAGCGATTTCATGCCGCTTGAAACAGATCCTTCCGAAAAATTCGTCGGTTACGCCCACCCCGGCCGACTCGTCACCACCGCGTGGCTCGCCGAACACCTCGGCGCGGACGGACTTGTGGTCCTTGAATCCGATGAGGACATCCTGCTCTACGAGACCGGGCACATCCCCGGGTCGGTGAAGATCGACTGGCACACCGAGCTCAACGACGAAGTGCGCCGCGACCTGGTCGACGGCGAGGCCTTCGCGCGGGTCATGTCCGCCAAGGGCATCTCCCGCGACACCACGGTGGTCATCTACGGAGACAAGAGCAACTGGTGGGCCGCCTACGCCCTCTGGGTCTTCGAGTTGTTCGGCCACGAGGACGTCCGGCTGCTCGACGGCGGCCGTGACAAGTGGATCGCCGAGGGGCGGCCGCTGACCACGGAGCCGACCGCCGTTCCGGCAGCGGACTACCCGGTGATCGAGCGGAACGATCCCCGCGTGCGCGCCTACCTCGGCGACGTGCTCGAGCACTTCGGCAACCCACTGATCGACGTGCGCTCCCCGGAGGAATACACCGGCGCCCGCACCCACATGCCCGCCTACCCCGAAGAGGGCGCGATGCGCGGGGGCCACATCCCGACGGCGGCCTCCATCCCCTGGGGCCGCGCCGCCGCCGAGGACGGCACCTTCCGCACCCGGGAGGAGCTCGAGGCGATCTACCTCGGCGAGGCCGGCCTGAAGGAGGGCGACGACGTGGTGGCGTACTGCCGGATCGGCGAGCGCTCAAGCCACACCTGGTTCGTCCTGACCCACCTGCTGGGCTTTGACCGGGTCCGCAACTACGACGGATCGTGGACCGAGTGGGGCAACGCGGTGCGCGTGCCGATCGCCCGCGGTCCCGAGCGCGGCGAGGCGCCGGCCGTCACCATGGGGGCCCGGCGGTGAGCGCGGCGCTGCCGGCCCAGCTGGCCGGGATCATCGACGACTTCCAGGACCTCACCGAGCCGGACCGCCTCCAGCTGCTCCTGGATTTCTCCCGCGAGCTGCCGGAGCTGCCGGAGCGCCTGCGGGAGCACCCCGAACTGCTCGAGCAGGTCGTGGAGTGCCAAAGCCCTGTCTTCCTGACCCTCGAGGTCGGCGGGGACCCCGAGCGCCGGGTGAGCCTGTTCTTCTCCGCTCCCCCGGAGGCCCCGACGACGCGGGGCTTCGCCGGAGTCCTGATGGAAGGCCTGAACGGGTTGCCCGCCGCGGAGATCCTCGCGGTTCCGGACGACGTGCCGGACCGGTTGGGCCTGACGCGCGCCATCACGCCGCTGCGCATGCGCGGCATGAGCGCGATGCTGGGCCGGATCAAGCGGCAGATCAGGGAGACTGCGGCCTAGCCCCCGCGCCGGGATGCCGGCCGCCGGGGAGCGTACGCTGGTGCAGCACCCGGTCGAGCCAGCGTGAGACAGTGTCCTCCCACCGTGCCGGGTCAACGTTCCACTCCTTGGTGTGGCGCGCCCGGTGGAACCGCTCGAAGGTGACGAAGGCCGGGTTCCGTTCGGCGAGTTCCACCGACGGGGCGACCGGAACGAACTCGTCGTCCTCGCTGTGCAGGATGAGCGTCGGGATGGTCAGCTGGTCGGCGCGGGAGATCCAGTCCATGCTCTTCAGGTCCAGGGGTGCGGCGAGGCCGGTGATCCGCTTCGCGGCGTCGTTGGCGAGCAGCCACTGGCCGAGCCGGCCCACCGGTGCCGGAATCCGGTTCAGCTGCGCATGGTAGGCGAGCACCTCGATCCAGTTCACCACCGGCCCGTCGAGCACCAGGGCGCCGATGCGCCGGCGGTGGCGCGAGAGGTCGGCGGTCTGCAGGGCGATGGCGCCTCCCATGGACCAGCCGAACAGCACCACCTCCTGGGCTCCGGCGGCGATGGCGTAGTCGATCGCCGCCTCGACGTCGCGCCACTCGGTGGCGCCGAGGCCGTAGCGGCCGTCGGGGGCGAACGGTGCGTCGCCGTCGTTCCGGTACGAGATGACGAGGCTGGTCAGGCCAAGGCCGCGCGCGGTGCGCACCGCCCGCAGCGCCTCGGTGCGCTGGGCGCCCCTGCCGTGGATCATGATGGCCCACGTCTCGGCCGGCGCCTCGGCGCGGATCAGCCACGCCGGAGCCACCCCGCCGTCCACCGGCACCTGGACCTCCTCGTCGGCGAACCCCAGGCCGGACGGCGTCGGGTAGACGCTTCCGCTCCACCAGCCGCGCCGGGCCGTGCGCAGGTCCCCGGCGTACACCTCCTCGACGTCGCGCTCCACCGTGCCCTCGCGGGGACTGTACGAACGGATCGCACCGATCCGGGCGTGGCCGGCCCCCCGGTCGAAGTACAGGCTGTAGGTGCCCTCCACCGTGGTGTCCTCGTTCGCCGGCAGGATGACGCGCTGGTCGCGGCCGGCCCCGGTGACCGCGAGGATCTCGAGGTTCTCCTCCCGGGTCCTGGCCGGGGTCACCACCCGGCGCGCGAAGTAGGCGGCGAGCGCCGATGCGGCGGTGGCCGCGGACGAGGTCACCAGCGCGCCCACGCCGACGCCGAGCGCCGTCCATTTCACCCAGGGGGCGGACGCGGAGGCCTGTGGTGCTGGTGGGATTGCCATACGGCCATTCTCACCTGTTCCGGCGCGCAGCGGGCAATTTGGGCGGAGGCGGTGCGTCGCGCCTTCCGGGATTCCGGCCGCCGGGGCACGGCCCTGGTGGTGCGCCTCCCGTCCCCGCCGGGCCGGGTCTACTGTTGGCGGTATGAACCCAACCATTCTGGTGCTGACCGAGGAAGCCCTGCAGGACGCCGACGTGACGAACCTGAGGACACTACAGGGCGAGGAGGAGGCCGAGTTCATCATTCTCGTCCCCGCCGACCGGAACAAGAGCATCGTCGGGGAGTTCTTCCACCACCTGAGCATGCTGGAGTTCGCCCAGGCGTTCCGGGACGTCGCGGGCAAGGACTCCGACCGCAGCCCCGGGCAGACGGCCAGCGATGCCCTGGAGGCCTCGCTGCGGAGGGCCGCCGCCTCGGGGTTGAACGCACGCGGCTACACCGTCGGCGACAACGCCGTTGAGGAGTTCGTGCGCGCCGCCGCCGATGAGAACGCCGCACAGGCGGTCGTGATCACCCGCCCGCACGCCGTCGCGGACACCCTGCATACCGACTGGGCTAACCGGGCGCAGAGCCATCTGGGCATCCCTGTGCTGCACCTCTACTCCGGATCGGGATTTATTGGGGACTCGTGAGCGTTGCCAATAGCATGACGACATCAGAAAATGCCGCCCAGCCGGAAATCCTCAAGACCGACGACGAGTGGCGCAAGGAACTGACCCCCGAAGAATTCCGCGTGCTGCGCCAGGCCGGCACCGAACGCCCCTGGACCGGCGAATACACCGATTCCCACACCGCCGGTGTCTACCAGTGCCGGGCCTGCGGACAGGAACTCTTCACCAGCAACGAGAAGTTCGACTCCCAGTGCGGCTGGCCGTCCTTCTGGGCTCCGCTCGCCGAAGACAAGGTCCGGTACATCCGCGACCGGAGCATGGGCATGGAGCGCATCGAGGTCCGCTGCGCGCGGTGCGATTCCCACATGGGCCACGTGTTCGAGGGTGAGGGTTTCTCAACCCCGACCGACCAGCGGTTCTGCATCAACTCCATTTCGATGAAGCTCGTTCCGACCGAGTAACAGCGCCGGCCAACCGGCCCGATTGACCCAAGAGGCCCGGGGGGGGGGCGCACCCCCGAGCGAGGATAAAGGGGCTGGTTCTCTTACTAAAAAGGGGGAGAGGGAGAGAGGAGG
>NZ_JBTNDJ010000021.1:0-36615 GCF_054511055.1 Arthrobacter melezitosi | reverse complement strand
CACCCCCCCTCCCCCCCCCCCCCGCCCCCCCCTCCCCCCCCCCCCCCCCCCCCCCCCCCCAGGGCCTCTTGGCCTCACCCCGGAAGGACGCCGGAGCAGCATAAGAGTGTCTAATCAGATGCCCGAGCTCGAGTAAGCAATGCTTTTTTGTTGCTAGGCTCGCCTCAGCATCCGATCCACCGCCCCGCCCGCCGGGGCCGCTCCGAAAGCAGGCCTCCATGACCACCCTGGCATCCTCCCCGATCAGCTCCACCGCCCTCGCTGAGCACCCCGCCTGGCTCCGGCTCAAGGCCGCGGCCGGCGCCCTGCAGCAGCTGCAGATCAAGGACGGATCCGTCGCCGAGCCCGCCGACCGCCCCAAGGCGGCCGCACTGAACGCCACGATCATCGACGCGGTGACCGAACTGGCCCCCGCCTTCCCGCACGACGCCGCCTACCTCACGGCCGTGGTTCAGGACCTGCAGCGCTGGGCCGATGCGGACTTCGGCGTCCCGGACTTCCTCGATTCCCTGCTGGCCTTCCAGCCCCAGCAGCACCGCGTCGACGGGCTCACCCACCTCGTCCTCTTCCCCATGTACACGCAGAACGGCAGCAGCAGCCGCCTGATGGAGGCCGTGCTGATCGAGGTCGTCTGGCCCGAGTTCATCGCCGAACTCGAGGCCGGCGAGTACTCGAACGGACTCTTCGTCCCCATCCGCTTCCTCGACTTCACCGAGGGCTACAACACGAACTCCGCGGTGCTCTTCCCCGAGACCGTCGCGGTCCGCGAAACCCCCACCTTCACCTGGGGTGCCATCTTCGCCGACCGCGAGGCGGCGCGCTTCCGCCGCGTCGTCGAGGCCGCCGCCGACATCACCCGCCTGGAGCTGCCCGAAGAGGCCCGCGAACTGCTGGCCGACCAGAAGCTGACCGAGGAAACCTTCGTGATGTGGGACCTGATCCACGACCGCACCCACATGCGCGGTGACCTGCCGTTCGACCCGTTCATGATCAAGCAGCGCATGCCGTTCTTCCTCTACTCCCTCGAGGAGCTCCGCTGTGACCTGACCGCGTTCCGCGAATCGGTGCGCATCAGCAAGGACGAGGAGGCCTCCCCCGAGGCCCGCCGCCACGCCCGCCTCGTGCAGTACGCGGTGATCTTCGACCGGATCTTCCGCTTCGCCATCACCGGATCCCGCGTGCGCAACTACGACGGCCTCGGCGGGCAGCTGCTCTTCGCCTGGATGCACCAGCACCGGGTCCTGCACTGGACCGACACCAAGCTCACCTTCGACTGGGACGAGGTGGCCGACGTCGTCGTGGCCCTGGGCGAGGAGATCGAGCAGCTGTACTGGCGCTCGATCGACCGCCCGAAGACCGCCCACTGGCTGGCGGCCTACGAGCTGGTCTCCAAGACCGTCACGCCGCACCCGGCCTCCGTCTGGGCCAAGGGCCCCGACGCCCTGCCGCTCAGCGGCCCGCCGCGCGGCCTGACCGACGCCGTCCTCGACGACGAGTTCCCGCTGTCGATGTTCTTCGAGGCCCTTGACCGCAAGATGAAGCCGGTCATCGAATCGACGGCCGGAATCACCGGGGCCTCGGCGTGACGAGCGTCCCGCAGCCGGCGGGCGGAACCCCGCTCGCCGGCCTCACGGTCGTCGTCGCCGGGGCGACCAGCCCCTCCGGGGTGGCCGTGTCCCGCGAACTTGCGGCGCGGGGCGCCTCGGTGATCGCCGTCGGCTCGAACGCCGACCGGCTGCAGGCCGCCGTCGGGCACCTTGACGGGGTGGAGGGGCGCGTGTGCGACCTGACCGACTCCGCTGCCGTCACGGCCCTCGCGGCGGCGGTCGAGGCGGAGCACGGCGGCGCGGACGGGCTGATCCACCTCGTCGGCGGGTGGCGCGGCGGCACGGGCATCACCGGCCAGAGCGACGCGGACTACTCCTTCCTCCACGACTCGGTGTTCCGCACGCTGTTCAACACGAGCCGCGCCTTCTACGACCAGCTCGCCCGCTCCCCCCGGGGCCGGCTCGCCACCGTCTCGGCAACCGCCGTCGACGCGCCCACCGCGGGCGGGGCCGCCTACGCCGCCGTGAAGGCCTCCGTGGAGACCTGGCTGCGCGCCGTCGCCGACGGCTTCGCCCGCGACGGATCCGGAGCCGCCGCGACGGCGCTCGTGGTCAAGGCCCTGCTGGACGACGCCATGCGCGAGGCCCAGCCGGAGCGGCGCTTCCCGGGCTACACCCACGTGGACGACCTCGCCCGGGCCGCCGCGGCACTGTTCGAGGCGCCCGCGGCGGACCTCAACGGCCTGCGCACGCCGCCGGCGGACCTGCTGGCCAAAGCCGACGGCTGAACGCCGCTAGGGGATAATGGAAAAGTGACTGAGACTCTGACGACCTTCCGACCGCTGCACGACACCAACGAGCGCGGCTTCGCCTCCGACAACTACTCGGGGGTCCACCCCGAGGTGCTCGCCGCCATCGCGGCGGCCAACGGCGGCCACCAGGTGGCCTACGGCGACGACGTCTACACCGCCCGGCTCAAGGAACTGCTCGAGGAGCACTTCGGGGAAGGCATCGAGGCGTTCCCCGTCTTCAACGGCACCGGTGCCAACGTGCTGTCGCTGCAGTCGATCCTCCCCCGCTGGGGCGCCGTCATCTGCGCGGCCACGGCGCACATCAACGTCGATGAGAACGCCGCCCCCGAGCGCGTCGGCGGGATGAAGCTGCTCCCCGTCCCCACCCCCGACGGCAAGCTCACCCCTGAGCTCATCGACCGGGAGGCCTGGGGCTGGGGCGATGCCCACCGGGCGCAGCCGCTGGCGGTCTCGATCACCCAGACCACCGAACTCGGCACGCTGTACACGGTCGAGGAGATCCGGGCCATCGCCGACCACTGCCACGCCCGCGGCATGCACCTCCACATGGACGGCGCCCGGCTGGCCAACGCCGCCGCGGCGCTCGGGCTGCCGCTGCGGGCGTTCACCCGCGACGCCGGGGTGGACATCCTCTCCTTCGGCGGCACGAAGAACGGGCTGATGTTCGGCGAATGCGTCGTCGTGCTCAACCCCGCGGCCTCGAGCGGCCTCGAATACCTGCGCAAGATGAACATGCAGCTGGCCTCCAAGATGCGCTTCGTCTCGGCCCAGCTCATCGCCCTGCTCGAGGACGGCCTGTGGCTGCGCTCTGCCTCGCACGCCAACGCCATGGCCGCACGGCTGACCGAGGCGGTCCGCGGCATAGACGGCGTCCGGCTCACCCAGGAGACCAAGGCCAACGCGGTGTTCGCGATCCTCGACCCGGCCGCCGCCGACCGCATCCGGAAGCAGTTCCGCTTCTACGACTGGGACCAGGCGACCGGCGAGGTGCGCTGGATGTGCTCGTTCGACACGACCGAGCAGGACGTCGACGCCTTCGCCGCGGCGATCGCCCGGGAAACCGGCGCCTGAGCCCTCCCCTCCCCGATGGTTACGAAAAGGTAACCACAGCGCGTCACCCCGCGACAGGCCGCAGGGCATGGCATAGCCTGCGGGGGTGAGCTCACGTGGCGGCCTGTCGCAGGCACCGAACGAATTCCGAACGGCCCTGGCCGGTCTCAAGGAGGCCCGTTGCCGCCCCGAGCTGCGCCTGGAGGAGCTTCCGGCACCCTCGCGCCTGGCCCCGTTCGCCGTCGCCCTCGGCGCGGAGGTGTACCAGCAGGCGCAGCCGGCGCGGCGCCCGGTCCATGGGCCCGCGGGGGCCGAGCTTGTCCCGCAGGAGGCCGAGGAGCTTGCCGCGGGGCGGTTCATCCTGCTCTACGACCCGCAGGGCTCCGCGGTGTGGGATGGGAAGTTCCGCATCGTCACCTACATCCGCGCGCAGCTCGAACCCGACATGGGCAACGACACCCTGCTCGGCTCGGTGGCCTGGACCTGGCTTGCCGAGGCGCTTGAGAACCACGGGGCCGCCCACCACAACGCCGGCGGGACGGCCACCAGGATCCTCTCCGAGAGCTACGGGACCCTCGAGGACCGCCCCGACACGATCGACATCGAGCTGCGGGCCTCCTGGACACCGGACAGCACCGAGATCCGGCGGCACCTCGAGGCCTGGTCCGACATGGTGTGCACCTTCGCGGGGCTTCCACCCCTGCCCGAGGGTGTCCTGTCCCTGCCGCACCGGCGCAGCTAGGCCCTTCCGGCCGACCGATAGACTGGAACAACCATGAGCTCCGAGATTTCCGATCAGCAGGACCTGCCCGCCGACGCCGCGGCAAACACCGGGACCCCCGGGAACGGCGCGGACGACGGGACCCTGCCGCTGCTGGCCGAACCGCGCGACGGCGTCCCCTTCGTCATCGACACCCCCGCCGGCCTGGAGCGGGCCGCCGCGGCACTGGCCGCGGGCACCGGGCCGGCCGCCGTCGACGCCGAGCGCGCCTCCGGTTTCCGGTACGGCCAGCGCGCCTTCCTCGTCCAGATCCGCAGGGAGGGATCCGGAACCTGGCTCATCGACCCCGAGCCCTTCGGCGACCTGAAGATCATCGATGACGCCCTCGAGGGGGTCGAGTGGATCCTGCACGCGGCAAGCCAGGACCTGCCCTGCCTGTCGGATTTGGGCATGTGGCCCGACCGCCTCTTCGACACCGAGCTCGCCGCACGCCTGGCCGGACTTCCGCGCGTCGGGCTCGCCGCCGTGATCGAGTCCCAGCTGGGGTACACCCTCGCCAAGGAACACTCGGCGGCCGACTGGTCCACCCGCCCGCTGCCCGAGCCGTGGCTGCGGTATGCCGCCCTTGACGTCGAGGTGCTCAGCGAACTGCGGGGCAAGCTCGCGGCGCTGCTGGACGGGCAGGGAAAGCTTGCGATCGCCGATGAGGAGTTCGAGCACATCCGCTCCACTCCCCCGGCCGAGCCCAAGACCGACCCCTGGCGCCGCACCTCGGGGCTCCACCAGATCCGTGACCGCCGCCAGCTCGAGGCGGTCCGCCGGATGTGGACCGAACGCGAGGAGCTGGCGCAGCGGCGCGACGTCGCACCGGGCCGGCTGATTCCGGACTCCGCCATCGTCGCTGCGGCCAAGGCCATGCCCGCCACGGTGCCGCAGCTGCTGGCCACCAAGGGCTTCCACGGACGCGCCGCGCAGAAGGAGGCCACCCGCTGGATGCGCAGCATCAACGAGGCGCGCCGGGCCAAGGACCTGCCGCCCCTCCACATCGCGAGCAACACTCCCCCGCCGCCGCGCGTGTGGGCGGAGAAGGACCCCGAGGCCGCCGCCCGCCTCCTGACGGTCCGTCCCCGGATCGCGGCCCAGGCCGAGAAGCTGGACATGCCGGTGGAGAACCTGCTGACTCCGGACTACCTGCGGCGGATCGCGTGGCGCCCGCCCGCCGAGATCACCCTGGAGAGCATCAGCGCCGCGCTGGCCGAACTGGGGGCCCGGCCCTGGCAGATCGAGCGGGTGGCGGCCGTCATCACGGTGGCCTTCCTCGACCCCGATCCGCTGCCGGTCAAGGCCGCTGCGCCGAAGGCGGCGCCGGACGCCGGGCCGATGGAGGCCACGGGGTAGCAGCGGTGCGCGGGCTCCACTTGCACCGCTAAGTTACCGATGAGTAACATGAGGGCGGATCAACATCTCAACGAGGAGCACAGCGTGAGCCAACCAGCAGCAACCACCCCTGCCCGCGGCACCGCCCGCAGCGTGCGCGACGTCGTCTTCGTCGACGGCGTACGCACCCCCTTCGGGAAGGCCGGCGACAAGGGCATCTACGCCGGGATGCGGGCCGACGACCTGGTGGTGAAGTGCATCCGCGACCTGCTGCGCCGCAACCCCTCCCTCCCGCCCGAACGCATCGACGACGTCGCCATCGCCGCCACCACCCAGACCGGGGACCAGGGCCTGACGATCGGCCGCACCGCGGCCCTGCTCGCCGGACTGCCCCGCACGGTCCCGGGTTTCGCCATCGACCGGATGTGCGCCGGCGCGCTGACCGCCGTGACCACGACGGCGTCGGGCATCGCGTTCGGCGCCTACGACGTCGCCATCGCGGGAGGCGTCGAGCACATGGGCAACCACCCCATGGGCGAGGGCGCCGACCCGAACCCCCGGTTCCTGTCCGAACGGCTCGTGGATCCGGCGGCCCTGAACATGGGCAACACCGCCGAGAACCTCCACGACCGGTTCCCCGCCATCACCAAGGACCGCACGGACGCCTACGCCGCCCGCAGCCAGGCCAAGCTCGCCGCCGCCTACGCGGAGAACCGGATCCAGCCCGACCTGGTGCCCGTGGCGGGCCGGAAGGCCGGCGAAGGCTGGACCCTGCACAGCGTCGACGAGCCCCCGCGCCCCGGCACCACCGTGGAGGACCTCGCCCAGCTGCGCACCCCGTTCCGCCCGCACGGGCGCGTCACCGCCGGCAACGCCGCGGGCCTCAACGACGGGGCCACCGCCGCGCTGTTCGCCTCGGCCGACAGTGCCGCCGAGCTCGGGTTGCCGGTCCGCATGCGCCTGGTCGCCTACGCGTTCGCCGGCGTCGAACCCGAGGTGATGGGCATCGGCCCGGTCCCCGCCACCGAGAAGGCACTGCGCCAGGCCGGCCTGGGCATCGACGACATCGGCCTGTTCGAAATCAACGAGGCCTTCGCCGTGCAGGTGCTCTCCTTCCTCGACCACTTCGGGATCGCCGACGACGACCCGCGCGTCAACCGCTACGGCGGCGCCATCGCCGTCGGGCACCCGCTCGCCTCCTCCGGCGTGCGCCTGATGACCCAGCTCGCCCGCCAGTTCGAGGAGGACCCCTCGGTGCGCTACGGCATGACCACCATGTGCATCGGCCTGGGCATGGGCGCCACCGTCATCTGGGAAAACCCCCGCCACGCCGACTACGGACAGGACGCAGCATGAGCTTCGAACGCTTTGAGGAACTCGCCGGGCTCGTACCCAACGAGATCGTCACCCACTCCTACGTGCAGGACGTCGCGCTGCCCGGCGGCGCGGGAACCCTGGCGCTCATCACCCTGGACAACGGCAAGGACCACACCAAGCCGACCACCCTTGGCCCGAACACGCTGATCGAGTTCGGGCGCACCCTGGAGGGCCTCAAGGAGCGCAGCAGCCGCGGCGAGATCGCCGCGGTCGCCATCACCGGCAAGCCCTACTTCCTCGTCGCCGGCGCCGACCTCTCGACGGTGAAGTCGCTCAAGGCCGAGGAGCACGGCCGGGCCATGGCCGAACTGGGCCATGCGGCGTACGACCTGCTGGGCTCCCTCGGCGTCCCCAGCTTCGCCTTCATCAACGGGGTGGCCCTTGGCGGCGGCCTGGAGATCGCCCTCGCCGCCGACTACCGCACCGTCTCCACCGGAGCCAGCGGGCTCGGCCTGCCCGAGGCGTTCATCGGCCTGGTCCCCGGCTGGGGCGGGGTGTACCGGCTGCCGCGCCTGGTCGGCCCGGCCTCCGCCGTCAAGGTGATGATCGAGAACCCGCTGAGCAACAACCGGATGCTCGACGGCGCCGCCGCCTTTGGGCTCGGCATCGCCGACGCGCTCTTCGAGCCGGCGGACTTCCTCGAGCAATCTCTGGCCTGGGCCGCCCGGATCGTCGCCGGCGACCCGGCGGCGGTGCAGGCCCTCACGGAGCGCCGCGCCGGCTTCACCGCCTACAGCGACGCCGACTGGGAGGCCGCCGCCGCCGCGGGACGGGCCTTCATCCAGGCCCGCACCGGCAACGCCGCCCCGGCGCCGTCGCGCGTCCTGGACCTGTTCGAGGCGGGCAGGACCCTGACCCGCGAGCAGTCCGCCGAGGCCGAATGCATCGCGCTGGCCGAACTCATGCAGACCCCGGAGTTCCATGCGACGGTGTATGCCTTCCTCGAGCTGGTGCAGAAGCGCGCCAAGCGGCCCGCCGGGGCGCCCGATGCGAAACTCGCCCGCCCGGTCACGAAGGTCGGCGTCGTCGGCGCGGGCCTGATGGCCAGCCAGTTGGCGCTGCTGTTCGCCCGCCAGCTGAAGGTGCCGGTGGTCCTGACGGACATTGACCAGGCGCGCGTGGACAAGGGCGTCGGCTACGTCCACGCCGAGGTCGACAAGCTCCTCGGGAAGAAGAGGCTCTCGCAGGACGCCGCGAACCGCACGAAGGCGCTGGTCACCGGATCGGTCTCGAAGGAGGCCTTCGCGGACGCCGACTTCGTGATCGAGGCGGTCTTCGAGGAGATGGGCGTCAAGAAGCAGATCTTCGCCGAGGTGGAGGCCGTCGTGTCCGCCGAGTGCATCCTCGCGACGAACACGTCGTCCCTGTCGGTCACCGACATGGCCGCCGACCTGGCCCACCCCGAGCGGGTCGTCGGCTTCCACTTCTTCAACCCCGTGGCGGCCATGCCGCTGCTGGAGGTCGTCCGGGCGCCCAAGACCGACGACGCCGTGCTCGCCACGGCCTTCGCCCTGGCCAAGCAGCTGAAGAAGAACGCCGTCCTGGTGCAGGACGCCCCGGCGTTCGTGGTCAACCGGATCCTGGGGCGCATGTTCGGCGAGATCACCAAGGTCTTCGACGAGGGCACCGACGCGGAGACCGCCGACAACGCGCTGCGCCCGATGGGCCTGCCGATGACGCCGTTCCGGCTGCTGGCCCTCGTGGGCCTGCCGGTGGGCCAGCACGTCCAGGAGTCGCTGCACGCGGCCTTCGGCGACCGGTTCCACATCTCGGCGAACCAGCAGAAGCTGATCGACGCGGGGGTCAAGGGCCTGTGGGTCAAGGACGGGTCGGGCCGGGAAACGGTGCCCGAGTCCACCCTGGCCCTGATGGAACGCGGCTCCTCGCCGTCGGCGGGTGAGGAGATCCTTCGGCGCACGCAGGACGCCCTCGCGGACGAGATCGGCAGGATGCTCGACGAGGGCGTCGTCGCCGCTCCGGAGGACATCGACCTCTGCATGATCATGGGCGCCGGCTGGCCGATGCACCTCGGCGGTATCACGCCCTACCTCGACCGCACGGGTGCCTCGGAGCGGGTTCGAGGCAGGACGTTCCGCTAGGCCGCACCCGTTCGCGACGTACGCGCCAGATAGCGACGCACGCGCCAGATAGCGACAAACGCACCCGGTATTTCGGGTGCGTTTGTCGTTTTCGGGTGGGTTCGTCGCTTCCTTGCACCGCGGTCGCCCGTGGTGCGGAGCCGGGGAACGGATGCCGACGGGCGCGCCGGATAGAGACGAACCGGCCGCACAGCGTTCACCGCGCCGGATTGCGACGAACGGACCGCATATTCCCGGCGCGTACGTCGCTATCGGGCACCGCCGTCGCATTCAGGCGCGCTGGTCACCTCCATCCGGAGACCCCGGACCTCGAGCGGGCCGCGCGGACCAGGACCCCGGTGCTCCCGCCTGCCCGGGATGGAAGCGCCACATAACGACGCACGCACCACATAACGACGCACGCACCCGCAATATCGGGTGCCGCCGTCGCTTTCGGGTGCCGCCGTCGCTTTCGGGCGCGGGCCCCGGCGACGCATGCCCGCAGGAAGGCCTCAGCCGGGCGGGAAGATCCGGTCCAGCTCCTCGAGGTCCGACGACGACGGCGTCCACGACACGGCCGCCGCGTTCTGGGTCACCTGCTCCGGGGTGGTGGCTCCGGCGATGACGCTCGAGACGGCCGGCTGGGCCGCCAGCCAGGAGAAGGCCACCTGCACCTCGGTCAGCCCGCGGGCCGCCGCGAACTCGCCGAAGGCCTTCAGCTGCCGCAGGTCGGCCTGCTCAAGGAGATGGGTGCGGACCCGGGTGAGCCGGCTGCCCTCGGGCGCCGTGCCGGAGGAGTACTTGCCGGTCAGCAGCCCGTTGGCCAGCGGGAAGTAGGGCAGCAGCCCCAGCCCGTACGCCGCGGCGGCCGGAATCACTTCGTCCTCGGCCCGCCGGTCAAGCAGGCTGTAGGCGTTCTGGGCCGAGACGAAGGGGGTGAGCCATTCCATCCGCGCCGTGAACTCGGCCTCGGCGATCTGCCAACCCGCCCGGTTCGAGTGCCCGAGGTAGCGGACCTTGCCGTCGCTGACGAGCGTGTCCAGCGCTGACAGGGTCTCCTCGATGGGCGTGCCGGGATCGGGCACGTGATACTGGTAGAGATCGATCCAGTCGGTGCCCAGCCGCTTCAGGGACGACTCGACGGCGCGCAGGATGTACCGGCGGGAGCCGCGGGCACCCCAGTCGGGCCCGTTGGCGCCGCGCATGTCCGCGCCGAACTTCGTGGCGAGCACGACGTCGTCCCGGCGCTTGCCGAGGGCCCGGCCCAGCATCTCCTCGCTCAGGCCCGGTTGCCCGCCGTAGATGTCGGCGACGTCGAACAGCGTGATCCCCGCCTCGATTGCGGCGCCGACGACGGCGTCCGTCCCCTGCTGGGTTTCGGTGGCGGTGCCGGGGCGGCCGAGGTTGTTGCAGCCCAGGCCCACCGTTGAGACGCTCAGGCCGGAGCCGCCGAGCCGTCGGTAGTCGGTCATTCCCTCACCCTTCCCGGGGAGTCCGGTGCGGCGGGATCAGGAAGCGGAAAACCAGATGCCGATTTCCCGGGCGGCGGATTCGGCCGAATCGGAACCGTGGACGAGGTTCTGCTGGACCTTCAGCCCCCAGTCGCGGCCGAAGTCGCCGCGGATGGTGCCCGGCGCCGCGGCCGTCGGCTCGGTCGCCCCGGCGAGGGAACGGAACCCTTCGATGACGCGCTGGCCCTCGAAGACGGCGGCCACGATCGGGCCGCTGAGCATGAACTCGACGAGCGGCTCGTAGAAGGGCTTGCCGACGTGTTCGGCGTAGTGCTCCTCGAGCAGGCCGCGCGTCGCGGACATCAGGCGCAGGTCGACCAGGGTGTAGCCCTTGGCCTCGATGCGGCCGAGGATGGTGCCGGTCAGGTTCCGCGCGACGCCGTCGGGCTTGATCAGTACAAGGGTGCGTTCAGTGCTCACGCGGGTCCTCCAAGGGGGTTGTTGGGGAAAGGCTTGGAATAGCTCCGCCCCCGACTCTACTAAAGACAGGCAGGGTGCTGCCTATTCGGCGGCCGCCTCGGGGTGCTCCTTCTCCCACTGGGCCTGCGCACGGTCCCGCTCCGCGTTCTCCCGGTCAAGCCTCCTGCCGGTCCGTACGCCGTAGAGCCAGGTGAGGGCGAAGGCGGCGCCGACGAAGAACATGGCCGGCTCGAGGAACCCCGTGGCGGTGATGGCCAGCTGGAGGACCCACCCGACGGCGATGCCCCACGGGCGGGTCAGCACGGCGCAGGTGAGCACCAGGAGCACGCTCAGGGCCACCCCTGAGCCGAGGATGAGCGCCGGGGCGATCTCGTCGCGCCGCAGCCCGAACACCACGAGCGTGCCGAAGAGCACCACGAACGCCTCGAGCACCAGCACCGTCGAGGCGAACAGGATCTTAATCGAGCGGCGCTTCTTGGGCATGCCGGGACGCCATTCGCGCTGGGCCTTGGTCAGGCGGGCCATGGTCCTACTTTCCTAGGAGGGTCCGGGCCTCGCCGACAACCGTGATCGAGCCGGTGATGAGGATGCCGGCGGAGAGGTCGCCGTCCTCCTCGGCCTTCATCACCGCCCATTCGAGGGCGTCGTCGAGGCGTTCGGCGATGTGGATGTTCTCCTCGGCGAACCCGGCCGCGAGGGCGTCCTGGAGCAGGTCGGCGGCGGGAACCGCGCGGGGCGAGGTCGACTGGGTCAGGACGACGTCCTCCAGGACCCCGGAGAGCTCCTCGTGGAGCTCGGCCAGGATGGCTGCGGCGTCCTTGTCGGCGAGCACCCCGATGACCAGCACGATGCGGGGAAACTGGAACGCCTCGGCGATGCCGCGCGCCGCGGCGCGCGCCCCGTCGGCGTTATGGGCGGCGTCGACGAGGATGCTCGGGGCCGTACGCACGACCTCGAGGCGGCCCGGTGAGGTCACGGCGCGCAGTCCGGCGCGCACGACGTCGGGCTCGAGCTGGCAGGCTCCCCCGCCGAAGAACGCCTCGACGGCCGCAATGGCGACGGCGGCGTTCTGCGCCTGGTGCTCGCCGTGGAGTGGGACGAGAAGTTCCTCGTAGCGGCGGCCGGCGATGCCCGTGATGGAGACGACCTGCCCGCCGACGCCGACGCTGCGGGAGTCGACCGAGAACTCGACGCCTTCGAAGCGGAACTCGACGCCGGTCTCGCGCGCCTTCTCAAGGAGGACCTGCGCGGCGTCGCGGGGCTGGGCGGCGCTGACGAGGAAGCCGCCGGGCTTGATGATGCCCGCCTTCTCGTAGGCGATGTCCTCGACGGTGTCCCCGAGCAGGTCGGTGTGGTCAAGGGAGATGGGGGTGACCACCGAGACCGCGCCGTCGCCGACGTTCGTGGCGTCGGTGATCCCGCCGAGCCCGACCTCGATGACGGCGACATCGACGGGTGTGTCGGCGAAGATGGCGAAGGCCAGCACGGTGACGCATTCGAAGTAGGTCAGCCGCGGCTCCCCGGCGGCTTCGAGTTCCGCGTCGACGATGTCCAGGTACGGGCGGATCTCGTCCCACACGCGCACGAACGTCTCGTCGGCCACGGGCTCGCCGTCGATGCTGATCCGCTCGGTCACCTTGGACAGGTGGGGGCTGGTGTAGCGCCCGGTGCGCAGGTCGTGCGCCAGCAGCAGGGATTCGATCATCCGCGCCGTCGAGGTCTTCCCGTTCGTTCCGGTGATGTGGACGATCGGGAAGGCCTTGTTCGGCTCGCCGAGGATGTCCATGGCCCAGAACATCGGAGCCATGCGCGGTTCCATCTTGTTCTCGGGGGCGCGGCTCAGCAGCTCGGCGTAGACGCTTTCGACGGAGAACTTATCAAGGGGCGCTTCGTCGTTCGGGTTCACTTGTGCCTTTCAACGGTGACGCGGAAGTCCTCGCCCGAGCCGTTGCCGGCCCGCACGATCAGTTCATTGGTGAGGGTTTCATCCTGGATGAGCCGGGCATGGTCCTGGAGGGCCTTCACGCTGGCGGCGGCCGTCTCGACGGTTGCCGTGATGCGGTCGCTGATCGACAGGTCCGCGTCGCGGCGGGCCTGCTGGATGGCACGGATGGCGTCCCGGGCCGTGCCCTCGGCGGCGAGTTCCTCGGTGACGGCGGTGCTCAGGACGAGGAACCCGCCCCCCGGAAGCACCGCGACGGCCTTCTCGGCGGAATCGGCACTGTCGACAACGGTTTCCAGCGTGTACTCCTGCGGCTCCAGGGCCACTCCGCCGGCCGTGACGGCGCCCTCGTCGTCCACGGACCAGTCGCCGGCCTTGGCGGCCTTAATGACGGTCTGGACGTTCTTCCCGAGGCGCGGTCCGGCGGCGCGGGCGTTGACGGCGAGCCGCTGGGTGATGCCGAACTCCTCGGGCGAGGCGTCGGCGTCGTCGATCAGGCGCACCGACTTGATGTTCAGCTCCTCGGCGATGATCGAAGTGAACTGGCCCTGCAGGGCCGCCGCGGCGGGCGCGACGACGATCAGCTCGGACAGCGGCAGCCGGACCCGCAGGTTGGCGGCCTTGCGCAGGCTCGACCCGGCCGAGCAGATCTGCCGGGTGCGGTCCATGCGCTCCACGAGGTCGGGCGCCCCGGGGAACGCGGCGGCCGAGGGCCAGTCGGTGAGGTGCACCGAGCGCCCGCCGGTGAGCCCTCGCCAGATCTCCTCGGAGATCAGGGGCAGCAGCGGCGCCGCGACCCGGCACACTGCCTCGAGGCAGGTGTAGAGGACGTCGAAGGCCTCGGTGTCCTCGTCGAAGAACCGCTGCCTGCTGCGCCGGACGTACCAGTTGGTCAGCGTGTCCAGGTAGCGGCGCAGCGACTCGCTGGCGTCGCTGATGTTGAACGCGTCGAGCGATTCGGTGACCTCCCGCACCAGGTTGCCGGTGTTGGCCAGCAGGTACTGGTCGAGGGGTTCACGCAGCGCCGCCGCGGCCTCCGCGCTCACAGCGCGCGCCTCGTAGCCGGCGCCGCCGTTGGCGGCGTTGGTGTAGAGGCTGAAGAAGTGCCAGACGTTCCACAGCGGCAGGAGCACCTGGCGCACGCCGTCGCGGATGCCCTGTTCGGTGACCACCAGGTTGCCGCCGCGCAGGATGGGCGAGGACATCAGGAACCAGCGCATCGCGTCGGAGCCGTCGCGGTCGAGGACCTCGGAGACGTCGGGGTAGTTCTGCAGGCTCTTCGACATCTTCTGCCCGTCGGAGCCCAGCACGATCCCGTGGCTGATCACGTTGCGGAAGGCCGGGCGGTCGAAGAGGGCCGTCGCCAGGACGTGCAGGGTGTAGAACCAGCCGCGGGTCTGCCCGATGTATTCGACGATGAAGTCGCCCGGGTTGTGCGAGGCAAACCAGTCGGCGTTCTCCATCGGGTAGTGGACCTGCGCGTAGGGCATCGACCCGGAGTCGAACCAGACGTCCAGGACGTCGGAGACGCGGCGCATCGTCGACCCGCCCTCCTCCGGGGAGCGCGGGTCGTCAGGGTTCGGCCGGGTCAGCTCGTCGATGAACGGGCGGTGCAGGTCGGGCTTGCCGTCCTTGTTCAGCGGCAGCCGGCCGAAGTCCGCCTCGATCTCGGCCAGCGAGCCGTAGACGTCGGTGCGAGGGTAGGTGGGGTCGTCGGAGACCCACACCGGGATGGGGCTGCCCCAGTAGCGGTTGCGGCTGATGGACCAGTCGCGGGCGTTGGAGAGCCACTTGCCGAACTGGCCCTCCTTGACGCTGCCGGGGATCCAGTTGATCTCCTTGTTCAGCTCGACCATGCGGTCCTTGACCTTCGTCACCTCGACGAACCACGAGGACACCGCACGGTAGATCAGCGGGTTCCGGCAGCGCCAGCAGTGCGGGTAGCTGTGGACGTAGCTGGCCTGGCGCACGAGGCGCCCCTGCTCCTTCAGGGCCCGGGTGATCGGCTTGTTCGCCGCGAAGACGTGCTGGCCGGCGATCTCGGCGAGGGGTCCCGTGCCGAACATCGGCAGGAAGCGGGCCCCGGAGTCCACCGAGATGATCACCTGGATGCCGGCGGCCTCGGAAATCTTCTGGTCCTCCTCGCCGAAGGCCGGCGCCTGGTGCACGATGCCGGTGCCGTCCGTCGTCGTGACATAGTCCGCGACGAGGAACCGGAACGCGTTGGTGTAGCCGCCGGCCCCGGGATCGGCGAGGTAATCCCACAGGGGCTCGTAGGTGAGCCCTTCGAGCTCGGTGCCCGCGTAGGTGCCGGTGACCGCGGCGGCGGCCGCGGCGGCGTCGGGATAGCCGAGGTCCTTGGCGTAGGCGCCGAGGAGGTCCTCGGCGATCAGGAAGCGCCCCGACGTCCCGTCCGCTGCCTCCCGCGCGTCGGGCACGACGGCGTACCGGATGTCCGGCCCGACGGCGAGCGCGGCGTTGGTGGGCAGGGTCCAGGGCGTGGTGGTCCAGGCGAGCGCGGCCACGCCGGCCAGTTCCTTCGAGAGCGCGGAGTCGCCGGCGAGGATGGGGAAGGTGACGGTGACGGTCTGGTCCTGCCGGTCCTGGTAGACGTCGTCATCCATGCGCAGCTCGTGGTTGGACAGCGGCGTCTCGTCGTTCCAGCAGTAGGGCAGCACCCGGTAGCCGTTGTAGAGCAGGCCCTTGTCGTAGAGGGTCTTGAACGCCCACAGGACCGACTCCATGTACTCGATGTTGAGCGTCTTGTAGTCGTTCTCGAAGTCCACCCAGCGCGCCTGGCGGGTGACGTAGTCCTTCCACTCCCCGGCGTATTTCATCACCGAGGCGCGGGAGGCGTCATTGAACTTATCGATCCCCATGGCCTCGATCTGCTGCTTCTGGGTGATGCCCAGCTGCTTCATCGCCTCCAGCTCGGCGGGCAGGCCGTGGGTGTCCCAGCCGAAGCGCCGCTCGACGCGGCGTCCGCGCTGGGTCTGGTAGCGGCCCACGAGGTCCTTGGCGTAGCCGGTGAGCAGGTGGCCGTAGTGCGGCAGGCCGTTGGCGAAGGGCGGGCCGTCGTAGAAGACGAATTCGTTCGAGCCGTTCTCGCCGGCGTCGCGGGCGTCGATCGAGGCCTGGAAGGTGCCGTCGGCGTCCCAGTACTTCAGCACCCGCTCTTCGATCTCCGGGAAGCGCGGCGAGGCGCCGGCGCCTTCCGGCTGGGCCTGCCCGCCGGGGGCGGAGTCGGTGGCTGAGGTGGCTTTGGGGTAGATCTGGGGCATTTATTCATCCTGAACAACGGTGGAGACAGAACAAGGGGCGGTCATCCTGCTGCGAGGACGTGCTCTGGACCTGGGGGCCGGGGATGCCGGCCACCGGGAGCGGAACCCGCGGTACCACCTCACTTGCCGCCGCCGCATGCCGGACCTCCATCGGGAGGCCGGACCCACGGGGCTGCCACTCATTTTCAGGCGGTGACGGGCCCACCCGTCCGGTTCTACTGGGCGGAGCGGGACCCGCAGGGTCCGCCGCGCTGTTCTTCCGGAAGCTCCCCGGTGATGGCCGGTTCGACGCTTATGTGCAAAGTCTAGCCGTCCGCGGTCGGCGGTGTCGAAAAGGGCCCCGGGCGCCCGCGGGAAGGTTACGCGGACCCGCCGCGGGCGCGCGGAGCACCGCCTTGAACACCGGCCGGACCACCGCGGCACGGCCCTCAGGTGGCGCGGATGACCTTGTGGTTCGCGGCCTGGGCCAGCGGGCGGAGCACCAGCGTGTCGACGTTGACGTGCAGCGGTGCGTTGAGCGCGAAGACGATGGCCTCCGCCACGTCCTCGGCGGTCAGCGGGTTCGCGACCCCGGCGTAGACCTGCTCGGCCGCCTCGCTGCTTCCGAGCCGGTTGAGGGAGAACTCCTCGGTGTGGACCATGCCCGGGGCCACCTCGATGACCCGCACATTGTTCGCGGCCTCCTCGAGGCGCAGGGTGCGCGCCAGCGCCTGCTGGGCGGCCTTCGCCGCGACATATCCGGCCCCGCCCTCGTAGGCGGCAAGGGCCGCCGTGGAGGTGAGGAACACGAAGCTGCCGTGGCCGCTGCGGCGGACCGCCGGCAGGAACCCGCGGGTGATGCGCATCGACCCGAGGACGTTCACGTTGTACATCAGTTCCCAGTCGGCGGTGCGGGCCTCGGCCACCGGCTCCATGCCGAACGCCCCGCCGGCGTTGTTGATCACCGCGTTGACCTCGCCGTCGGCGGTGACCTCCCGCACCAGGGCGTCGACGGAGTCCTGGTCGGTCACGTCGACGACGGCGGCGCGTGCGCCGGTTTCCCCGGCGAGCTCCTCGAGCCGGTCGGCCCGGCGGGCGGCGGCGGTGACGTCCCAGCCGGCAGCGCGCAGGGCGCGCACCGTGGCGGCGCCGATCCCGGAGCTGGCGCCGGTCACCACGGCGCGCAGGGGCCCCGCCGTGCTGCGCGAAGGGGACCCGATGACGTAAGAAGGCGCTGATTCGGTGCTCATTGCACCACTCTAGCCAGCCCTCCCCGCATCGGGCCGGGCGCGGCGGCCGGCACCGGCGGGCGCCGTGGAAGAATGGAGGGCATGGCCGACAACACTCAGGGCACAGACACGCCCGCACACCAGCCCGTCACCGTTCCCGACAAGCCCGCCCTGGAGGGCCTTGAGCCCCGCCTGGCGAAGCAGTGGAGGGACAACGGGACGTACGCGTTCCGCCGCGACACAACCCGCGCGGAGGTGTACTCGATCGATACTCCGCCGCCGACGGCGTCGGGCTCGCTCCACGTGGGGCACATGTTCTCCTACACCCAGACCGACGTGATGGCGCGCTTCCAGCGCATGCGCGGGAAGAACGTGTTCTACCCGATGGGCTGGGACGACAACGGCCTGCCCACCGAGCGCCGCGTGCAGAACTACTTCGGGGTCCGCTGCGACCCTTCGGTCCCCTACGACCCGGAGTACAACCCGCCGGCCCAGCCCGCCAAGAACCAGCGGGACTTCGACGCCGTCTCGCGGCGCAACTTCATCGAGCTCTGCGAGCAGGTCGCCGTCGAGGACGAAAAGGTCTTCGAGGACCTCTTCAGCACCCTCGGCCTGTCGGTTGACTGGAACCTGACCTACCGCACCATCGACGACACCTCCCGCGCCGTGTCCCAGCGCGCCTTCCTGGCCAACCTCGCCGCCGGGGACGCCTACCTCGCCGAGGCGCCGACCCTGTGGGACGTCACGTTCCGCACCGCGGTTGCCCAGGCCGAGCTCGAGGACCGCGAGCAGCCCGGCGCCTACCACCGCATCGCCTTCCATGCCCCCGACGGGCAGCAGATCCACGTCGAGACGACCCGGCCCGAGCTCCTGCCGGCCTGCGTGGCCCTGGTGGCCCACCCCGACGACGAACGCTACAAGCCGCTCTTCGGCACCACCGTCACCTCTCCCCTGTTCGACGTCGAGGTGGAGATCAAGGCCCACCCGCTGGCCAAGCCCGACAAGGGCAGCGGCATCGCGATGATCTGCACCTTCGGCGACCTCACGGACGTCACCTGGTGGCGCGAACTGCAGTTGCCCACCCGCGCCGTCGTCGGCCGGGACGGACGCATCCGCACCGAGACCCCCGAGTGGATCGCCACCGACCGGGCCCGGGAGAACTACGCGGCCCTGGCCGGCAAGACGATCTTCAGCGCCAAGGAGGCCGTCGTCGAACTGCTGCGCGCCAGTGGTGACCTCGACGGCGAGCCGAAGAAAATCATGCACCCGGTGAACTTCTACGAGAAGGGCGACAAGCCCCTCGAGGTCGTCACCAGCCGCCAGTGGTACATCCGCAACGGCGGGCGCGACGCCGACAAGCGCGAGCGGCTGCTCGCCCGTGGCCGGGAGATCGACTTCCACCCCGCGTTCATGCGCTCCCGCTACGAGAACTGGATCGAGGGCCTCAACGGCGACTGGCTGGTCTCCCGCCAGCGCTTCTTCGGGGTGCCCGTGCCGGTCTGGTACCGCCTGGACGCCGACGGCGAGCCGGATTACGGGAACCCGATCGTTCCCTCCCTCGAGTCCCTGCCGGTGGACCCGGCCGGCGAGCCGGCCCCCGGCTTCGAGGAGAGCGACCGGAACCAGCCGAACGGCTTCATCGGCGACAGCGACGTGCTCGACACCTGGGCGACGTCGTCGCTGACCCCGCAGATCGTCGGCGGCTGGTCGCGGGACGAGGAACTGTTCTCCCGCGTCTTCCCGTTCGACCTGCGCCCGCAGGGCCACGACATCATCCGCACGTGGCTGTTCGCCACCGCCGTGCGGGCCGATGCGCTGCAGGACTCCCCGCCGTGGCGCCACGCGGCGATCTCGGGCTGGATCCTGGACCCGGACCGCAAGAAGATGTCCAAGTCCAAGGGCAATGTCGTGGTCCCCACCGACGTGCTCGAGCAGTTCGGTGCGGACGCGGTGCGGTACTGGGCGGCCTCGGCCAAGCTCGGCGCCGATACCGCCTACGAGATCAACCAGATGAAGATCGGCCGCCGCCTGGCGATCAAGCTGCTCAACGCGTCGAAGTTCGTCCTGAACCTCGGCGCCACCGAGGCCTCGGCCTCCCCCGCGGCCCTGGCCAAGGTCACGCAGCCGCTGGACCTCGCCCTGTTGGCGCAGCTGCGCGAGGTCACGGCGCAGGCGACGGCGGCGTTCGAGAAGTACGACTACGCGCGGGCCCTCCAGCTCACCGAGTCCTTCTTCTGGACCTTCACCGACGACTATGTGGAACTCGTGAAGGACCGCGCCTACGGTGCGGCGGGCGGGGACGGGCAGGAGTCGGTGCTCACCGCCCTTGCCACGACGCTCGATGCGCTGTTGCGGCTGTTCGCGCCGTTCCTGCCGTTCGCCACCGACGAGGTCTGGAGCTGGTGGCGTGAGGGTTCGGTGCACCGCGCGCCGTGGCCCGACGCCGGCGCCCTGCAGGGCCTCGACGGCGCCGATCCGGAACTGTTGACCTCCGTCGCCCTGGCGCTGGGCGGCGTGCGGAAGGCGAAGTCCGAGGCGAAGGTCAAGCAGCGTACCGAGGTGGCCACCGCCGTCGTCACCGCGCCGCCGGCCCGCGTGGCCCACCTGCGGGCGGGCCTGCCGGACCTGCTCGCGGCCGGCAACGCGCGCGACCTCACCCTGGCGGAGGGCGACGGCGACCTCACCGTCTCCGCGGTGGAGCTGGTCCCGGCCGAGGTCTCGCCCGCCGACGCGTAAGCATTTGTAAGGGGCCCAGGCGCCCGCAACGACGAACGGCCCCGCGCAGAGCGCGGGGCCGTTCGTGTGTCTGCCGCCGGGCGGGAGGCGTCGATCCCCTACTCGAAGCTGGGCGCCTCGGTACGGGAGCGCTTGATCTCGAAGAACCCGGGGAACGCGGCAAGCTGCACGGCGGCATCGAAGAGGCGTCCGGCTTCCTCACCACGGGGGATGCGGGTGAGCACCGGGCCGAAGAAGGCCGTGCCGTTGAAGGCGACAACGGGAGTTCCCACCTCATTGCCCACCTTGTCGATGGCACCCTGGTGGGAGGCGCGCAGCCCGGCGTCGAATTCCTCAGTGGAGCCGTAGTCCGCGAGCTCGTCCGGGAGCCCCACCTCCGCGAGGGCTTCCTTGATGACCAGTTCGAAGTCGCGGTTTCCGCCGAGGTGGATCCGGGTGCCCATGGCATCGTAGAGCGGCTTGGTGTACCGGCTGCCGTGCAGCGTCTCGGCCGCGATCAGCACACGCACCGGCGCCCAGGCCGCGTCCATCAGGTCCCGGTAGTCCGCCGGAAGGTCGCGGCCCTCATTCAGCACCGAAAGGCTCATCACATGCCAGTCGATGCTGATGCTGCGGACCTGCTCCACCTCACCCATCCAACGGGAGGTCACCCAAGCGAACGGGCACACCGGGTCGAACCAGAAGTCGGCCTTCTCGGCCAAGGGATTTTGCACGGAGATACTCCTTCGAGGTTGGGATCGAACGTGAGGGGACGGACAGAAAAAACGGTGCCGTGCCCTTCAGGGGCACGGCACCGATGCCGGGTATTTGCGGTTCTGCTACCGCAGGGGGATGGCGACTAGGCGGACTTGGTGCGGCGCTTGGCCACGACGTCGTGCGAAATCAGCGTCGGCTCGGCACGCTTGGCGACGACCTCGGCGGTGATGACCACCGAGGCGACGTCGTCACGGCTCGGCAGGTCGAACATGACCGGCAGCAGCACTTCCTCCATGATGGCCCGGAGCCCGCGGGCACCGGTCCCCCGCTCCAGGGCGAGGTCGGCGATGGCCTCCAGCGCCTTGGGCTCGAAGGACAGGTCGACGCCGTCGAGCAGGAACATTTTCTGGTACTGCTTCAGGAGGGCGTTCTTCGGCTCGGTGAGGATCTGCATGAGCGCCGGCCGGTCGAGGTGGGTCACGGTGGTGATGACCGGAAGCCGCCCGATGAACTCGGGGATCAGGCCGAACTTCAGCAGGTCCTCGGGCATGACGTCGCCGTAGCTGACTTCCTCGTTCTTCAGCGAGCTCAGCGGGGCGCCGAAACCGATGCCCTTCCGGCCGGCCCGCGACCCGATGATCTCCTCGAGGCCCGCGAAGGCTCCCGCGACTATGAACAGCACGTTCGTCGTGTCGATCTGGATGAACTCCTGGTGGGGATGCTTCCGCCCGCCCTGCGGCGGCACCGACGCCACGGTGCCCTCCAGGATCTTCAAAAGCGCCTGCTGCACACCCTCGCCCGACACGTCGCGGGTGATCGAGGGGTTCTCGCTCTTGCGCGAAATCTTATCGATCTCGTCGATGTAGATGATGCCCTGCTCGGCCTTCTTCACGTCGTAGTCGGCGGCCTGGATCAGCTTCAGGAGGATGTTCTCGACGTCCTCCCCGACATAGCCGGCCTCCGTGAGCGCCGTCGCGTCGGCGACGGCGAACGGCACGTTCAGCCGGCGGGCGAGGGTCTGGGCGAGGTAGGTCTTGCCGCAGCCGGTGGGGCCGATCAGCAGGATGTTGGACTTGGCGATCTCCACTTCCTCGGCGCCGGGCGTGCCGGTGAGGGTCCCGGCGGTGCGCGGAGCACTGCCGGACTGGATGCGCTTGTAGTGGTTGTAGACAGCAACAGCCAGGGAGCGCTTCGCCGGCTCCTGGCCCACGACGTATTCCTGCAGGAAGTCGAAGATCTCGCGGGGCTTGGGCAGCTCGAACGTGCCGAGGTCCGCGACCTCCGAAAGCTCCTCCTCGATGATCTCGTTGCACAGATCGATGCACTCATCGCAGATGTAGACCCCGGGGCCGGCAATGAGCTTCCGCACCTGCTTCTGGCTTTTTCCACAGAAAGAGCACTTCAGCAGATCCGCGCTCTCACCAATGCGAGCCATGTGTCAGTCCCCTTACGTGGTACTTGATTGCTGTTTCCACTCTAGGCCACATGATCCCGCTATTCAGTACCAAAATGCCCGTAGTGCCAAACCTGGCACTACGGGCATCCGCGGCAGGACCGGGAACGGCCTGGTGAAGCTACGGCGTGTTGATCATCGGCTGGACCATCTTGCGGGAGGTGAGGACCTCGTCGACGAGACCGTAGGTGACCGCTTCGGCCGCCGTGAGGATCTTGTCGCGCTCGATGTCCCGGTTGACCTGCTCGGTCTCGCGCCCGCTGTGCAGGGCGATGGTGTCCTCGAGCCAGGTGCGCATGCGCATCACCTCGTTGGCCTGGATTTCGAGGTCCGAGGCCTGCCCGCCCTGCCCGCCCGAGAGGGCCGGCTGGTGGATCAGGACGCGGGCGTTCGGCAGCGCCAGGCGCTTGCCGGGTGCGCCGGCGGCGAGCAGGACGGCGGCGGCGCTGGCGGCCTGCCCGAGGCACACCGTCTGCACCTCCGGGCGGATGAACTGCATGGTGTCGTAGATCGCCGTCATTGCGGTGAACGAGCCGCCGGGCGAGTTGATGTACAGCGTGATGTCGCGCTCGGGGTCCGTGGACTCGAGCACGAGCAGCTGCGCCATGATGTCATCGGCGGAGGCGTCGTCGACCTGGGTGCCGAGGAAGATGATGCGGTCCTCGAACAGCTTCGTGTACGGGTCCTGGCGCTTGAAGCCGTAGGGCGTGCGCTCCTCGAACTGGGGCAGGATGTAGCGACTGGAGGGCATCTGGGGTGCCTGCGACCCGGCCGTGGCCGAGAAATTGGTGTTCATGAGGTCTCCTGGTGGAAAGGCTGTGAAAGGTAGGAAACGGCCGCAGGCGTCTAGCCGCGCTGGGTGCCGCCGCCGCCGGAGACGGTGCCGGCGTGGGCCGAGATGTGGTCGAAGAAGCCGTATTCCAGGCCCTCCTGGGCGGTGAACCACTTGTCGCGGTCGTTGTCCTTGAGGATGGTCTCGACGCTCTGTCCGGTCTGCTCGGCGGTCAGCTCGGCCATGACACGCTTCATGTGAAGGATCAGTTCGGCCTGGATGCGGATGTCGGAGGCCGTGCCGCCGATGCCGCCGGAGGGCTGGTGCATGAGGATGCGCGCGTGCGGGGTGGCGTAGCGCTTGCCCTTGGTGCCCGAGGACAGCAGGAACTGGCCCATGGAGGCGGCGAGGCCGGTGGCGACGGTGACGACGTCGTTCGGAATGAACTGCATGGTGTCGTAGATGGCCATGCCGGCGGTCACCGAGCCGCCGGGCGAGTTGATGTAGAGGAAGATGTCCCGATCCGGGTCCTCCGCCGAGAGCAGCAGGAGCTGGGAGCAGATGACGTTCGCGTTGTCGTCCCGCACCTCGGAACCGAGCCAGATAATGCGCTCCTTGAGGAGCCGGTTGAAGATGTAGTCATCGCGTCCGCCCGGATCGGCGGTCGCCATGCTGGGGGTGGTTGGTTCGGTTGCCATTCTCGTTAACCTCTCACTCTGGCGGGCTTCCCCCGTAAGGGGCCGCCCGTCCGTTTGTCTCACATTGGACACTAACCCGGTCCGGCGGGTTTTTGCTCCTGCTCCGGGAACTGTTCGCTGACGGCGCACCAGCGGCGACCCGCCATTCCGGGCCGGATCCGGGGCGCTCCCGGGGACGCAAAAGACGCCGCGGCCCGGGGGCCGCGGCGTCTTCTTTCACGCTGGTGGAGCAGGAATCAGGCGCGCTGCGCGTCGTCGCCCTCGGCCGGAGTGGCCTCGGCGGCGGGCGCGTCCTCGACGGTGTCCTCGACCTCGATGGTCTCGGTGTCGTCGGCGCCGGGACGCACGAAGTCGGTGAGGTCGACGTCGTCGCCGTTGGAGTCGGTGACCTTCGCCAGTTCGAGGACCTTCGCCAGGGCCTTGCGGCGGCGGACCTCTCCGACGATCATCGGCACCTGGCCACTGGAGTCGAGCATCTGGGCGAACTGGTTCGGCTCCATGCCGTACTGGCTGGCGGTGGAGACGATGTAGTCGATCAGTTCGGCCTGGCTGACCGAGACCTCTTCCTTCTCGGCGACGGCGTCGAGGATGATCTCGTTGCGGAAGGCGCGCTCGGTGTTGGTGCGGACCTCGGCGCGGTGCTCTTCGGTGTCGTGGTCCTCACCGGCGTTGCCGGCGTTCTCCGGCTTGAAGTGCTGCTCGAGCTGCTCGTTGATGACGGTCTCGGGGACGGGCACCTCGATCATTTCGACGAGCTTGTCGAGGACCTTGTCGCGGGCCTCGACGCCCTGGTCGACGATCTTGCTCTCGGCGGCGCGCTTGGCGAGGTCCTCGCGCAGCTCGGCCGCGGTGTCGAACTCGCTGGCAAGCTGGGCGAAGTCGTCGTTGACCTCGGGGAGCTCGCGCTCCTTGACGGCCTTGACGGTGACGGTGACCTCGGCGTCCTTGCCGGAGTGCTCGCCGCCGGCGAGCTTCGTGGCGAACGTTGCCGACTCGTCGACGCTGAGGCCGGTGACGGCCTCGTCCATGCCCTCGAGCATGGTGCCCGCGCCGACCTGGTAGGAGAGGTCCTGCGCGGAGTCGACCTCTTCGCCGTCGATCTTGGCGCTGAGGTCGATGGTGAGGAAGTCCCCGTCCTGGGCCGGACGGTCGACGGCGTTGAGCGTGCCGAAGCGGCTGCGGAGCTCGTCCACTGCCTTGTCGACGTCCTCGTCGGAGGCGCTGGCGGCGTCGACGGTGACCTCGATGCCGGAGTAGTCGGGGAGTTCGACCTCGGGGCGGACATCCAGCTCCACGGTGAAGACGAGCTGGCCGTCCTTCTTCGCGGGGTCGGGAACCTCGGTGATCTCGACCTCGGGACGGCTCAGCGGCCGGATCCCGGTCTCCCTGACGGCGTTCTGGTAGAACCCGTCAAGCCCGTCGTTGACGGCGGTCTCGATGACGTAGCCGCGGCCCACGCGCTGGTCGATGAGCTGCTGGGGAACCTTGCCCTTGCGGAACCCGGGAACCTGCACCTGACCGGCGATCGTCTTGTAAGCCGCGTCGATGTTCGGCCTGAGTTCCTCGAAAGGGACCTCGACATTGAGCTTCACCCGCGTGGGGGAAAGGTTTTCGACAGCGCTCTTCACAGCGTAGGACTCCTGAGGTGTTTGGGTATAGTTTCCGTATTGAAAAACGAGGACCCGGTACCCGAAAATACTGGGGTCATCGAAAATACGGAGTCGGGGTGACAGGAGTTGAACCTGCGACTTCCTGCTCCCAAAGCAGGCGCTCTACCAAGCTGAGCTACACCCCGAGAGTGCGAGAGCCAGTCTACGTAACTTTGACCCCCGTTGCACATTTGGCGATTGCGGCCGACCTGTGGTGTAGTTATATGCGTTCCGGAGAGCCCTCGAGGCCCGGAATCCGGGGATGTAGCTTAATGGTAAAGCCTCAGTCTTCCAAACTGATTACGCGGGTTCGATTCCCGTCATCCCCTCGGAAAAGGAACACCCGGACGTCTCGGACGTCCGGGTGTTTTTGCGTCCGCAGCCGGACCGGGCTCAGTCGGGTACGTCCCCGGTGGCCTCGTAGTCCGCGATCTTCGCGATGCGGCGCACGTGGCGGGCGTCGTTGCTGAACGGTTCGGCGAGGAACGCCTCGATGATGGTGGTCGCCTCCTCCACGGAGTGCTGGCGGCCGCCGACGGCGATGACGTTCGCGTCGTTGTGGTTGCGGGCCAGGCGGGCCGTGTCGAGGTTCCAGGCCAGGGCCGCGCGGACGCCGCGCACCTTGTTCGCGGCGATCTGTTCGCCGTTGCCGGATCCGCCCAGGACGATGCCGAGCGCCTCCACTCCGGCGGCCTGGTCGGCGACGACTGCCAGGCCGGCGCGGATGCAGAAACCGGGGTAGTCGTCCTCCGGATCGTACTCGGTGGGGCCGTGGTCGACCACGTCGTAGCCGGCGGCGCCGAGGTGGCTGGCAAGGTGGGCGCTGAGCTCCAACCCTGCATGATCGGTAGCGAGGTGGACACGCATGAGCAATCCGTTCGGTCGGGGTTATTGCGTCTCCAGCCTACTGCTCCGGCGCCGCGGCCTCCGCTCCCCCGGGCGGCGTGCACCGCCCTCCCCGAAGGCACCCCGCTTCCCCGGTGGGCCGCGTCCCGGAACCGCCCAAGGGAGGTGCTTAAAGGGAAAAAGTGAGAGAATACGAAACGCTGCGCAGGGCGATCCCGACGCGGCGTCCCTGTTCCCCACCCTGGAGGCGACCCTTGCCCGGTATGAACCTGACGCGCAGCGAAGCCAGCGTCCGCTCCGAACTCCTGCAAGTCCACTCGTACGACATCAACCTGGACCTGATGCGCGGGGAGCGCGTGTTCGGCTCGAGGACGGTCATCCGCTTCGACGCGGTCCAGGGCGCCTCGACCTTCATCGACGCGGTGACCGATACGGTGCACCGGGTGACCCTCAACGGCGTGGAGCTGGATCCGGCCGCGGTCGCCGACGGGCACCGCATCGCCCTGCCGGACCTCGCGGCCTCGAACGAACTCGTCGTCGACGCCGACATGCTCTACATGAACACCGGGGAAGGACTCCACCGCTTCGTGGACCCCGTGGACGGGGAGGTCTACCTCTATACCCAGTTCGAGGTGCCCGACTCCCGGCGCGTCTTCGCCGTATTCGAGCAGCCCGACCTGAAGTCGACCTTCCGGTTCACCGTCACGGCGCCGTCGCACTGGGACGTCATCTCCAACTCCCCGACCCCCGAGCCGGTCGCCGCCGCCGCTGCCGGCGAGGAGCCGGCACGCTCCACCTGGTCCTTCGAGCCCACGCCGGTGATGTCCTCCTACGTCACCGCCCTGATCGCCGGGCCCTACCAGGCGGTGCGCAGCGAACTCACCAGCGCGGACGGGCGCACCATCCCCCTCGGCGTCTTCGCCCGCAGGTCCCTCATGCAGCACCTGGACGCCGAGAACATCTTTCAGCTCACCCGCCAGGGCTTCGAGTT
Source organism: Arthrobacter melezitosi (assembly GCF_054511055.1). Lineage (NCBI taxonomy): Bacteria > Bacillati > Actinomycetota > Actinomycetes > Micrococcales > Micrococcaceae > Arthrobacter > Arthrobacter melezitosi. Next base: position 9,450 of record NZ_JBTNDJ010000021.1, on the reverse strand, counting down.
CTACGAGAAGCAGTTCGGCACCCCCTACCCGTTCGAGAAGTACGACCAGCTGTTCGTCCCCGAGTTCAACGCCGGGGCGATGGAAAACGCGGGCGCCGTGACGTTCGTGGAAACCTACGTCTTCCGCTCCCGCGTCCCCGAGGCCACCGTGGAGCGCCGGGCCATCACGATCCTCCACGAACTGGCCCACATGTGGTTCGGCGACCTCGTCACCATGAAGTGGTGGAACGACCTGTGGCTCAACGAGTCCTTCGCCGAGTACATGTCGACCCTGGCCGCGGCCGAGGCGACCGAGTTCACCCAGTCCTGGACCACGTTCGCCTCGCTGGAGAAGTCCTGGGCCTACCGCCAGGACCAGCTTCCCTCCACCCACCCGATCGTCGCCGAGATCAAGGACCTCGACGACGTCCAGGTGAACTTCGACGGCATTACCTACGCCAAGGGCGCCTCGGTGCTCAAGCAGCTTGTCGCCTGGGTGGGGCAGGAGAAGTTCATGGAGGGTGTGCGCGAGTACTTCTCGCGGCACTCCTGGAAGAACACCGAACTGAAGGACCTGCTCGTCGAGCTCGAGAAGGCAAGCGGGCGCGACCTCACCCAGTGGTCCGCGCAGTGGCTCGAGACCGCGGGCGTGAACACCCTGCGCCCCGAGCTCACCGTCGACGACGACGGCGTGATCACCGCGTTCGCCATCGAGCAGTCCGCCCCGGAGGACTACCCCACCATCCGCCCCCACCGCCTCGCCGTCGGGTTCTACGACCTCGATGCAGAGGGCCGGCTCGTCCGGGTGGCCCGCATGGAGCTCGACGTCGACGGCGAACGCACCGAGGTGCCCGAGGCCGTGGGACAGCGCCGGCCGGCCCTCGTGCTGCTGAACGACGACGACCTCGCCTACGCCAAGATCCGCCTCGACCCGGCCTCGCTGCGCACCTCCATCCGGCACCTGCGGAACTTCGCCGACTCACTGCCCCGCACCCTCGTCTGGGGCTCGGCGTGGGACGCGGCGCGCGACGGCGAGACGCCGGCACGGAACTACGTCGAGCTGATCATGCAGAACATCGGCGAGGAATCCGACTCCTCGGTGGTCCTGGTCCTGCTCCGCCAGCTCGCCGCCACCCTCACGTTCTACGTCAACCCCGGGGACCGGCAGGCGATGACCGACGCCGTGGCGGACAGCCTGCTCGAGCTCGCCCAGGCCGCCGGGGCCGGTTCGGACTCGCAGCTTCAGTTCATCAAGGCGTTCGCCGCACATGCCCGCACCGAGGCGCAGCTGGACGTGGTGGAGGCGATCCTGACCGGCACCACGGTCCCCGAAGGACTCGCGGTGGACTCCGACCTGCGCTGGGAGCTGCTCACCTCGCTCGTCGCGGGCGGCCGGTACGGGCAGGAGCAGATCGACGCCGAACTCGCCGCCGACTCCACGGCCACCGGGCAGCTCGCCGCGGCCCAGGCGCGCGCCGCGGTGCCCACCGCCGAGGCCAAGGCCGACACCTGGAGCGCCATCGTCGAGCGCGGCGACCTGCCCAATGCCGCCCAGCGCTCGGCCATCCTCGGCTTCAGCCGGGTCCACGACACCGCGCTGCTCGAGCCGTACGCCGCGAAGTACTTCGAGTCCGTGCGGGAGGTCTGGGACTCGCGCACCTACGAGATCGCCCAGCAGATCGTCGTCGGCCTGTATCCCTCCCGGCTCGTTTCCCAGGAGACCCTGGACCGGACCGATGCGTTCCTCGCCGAGCTCGGGGACTCGATTCCGTCGCTGCGGCGCCTGATCCTCGAAAACCGTGACGGCGTCCAGCGGGCGCTGCGGGCCCAGGCCGTGGACAAGTAGACGATGAACCTTTCCGAGCACACGTACAACGTCTCAGTGAGGTGGACGGGGAACCTCGGCACCGGCACCTCGGGCTACCGGGAGTACAGCCGCGAGAACGAGGTGACCGCCGCCGGTCCGCCGCTCCTGCCGGGCACCGCGGACCCGACCTTCCACGGGCAGAAGGACCGGTGGAACCCGGAGCAGCTCCTCCTGGCCGCCCTGTCCCAGTGCCACCTGCTGTCCTTCCTGCATGTTGCGGTGAAGGCAGGGGTAGTGGTCAACACCTACGACGACGACGCCGAGGGTTTGATGCGGCTCAACCGTGACGGCACCGGCGAATTCACGCGGGTGGTTCTTCGTCCGCGGGTGACGGTCGCCTCACCGGAGGGCCTCGAAAAGGCCGCCGAACTTCACGCCCAGGCCGCCGCGACGTGCTTCATCGCCCGTTCGGTGAACTTCCCGGTCGACCACGAGCCCGTCACGGTCCTGGCGGACCCGGCGGTAGCCTAGTAAGAGCAGCGCCGCCGGGTCCCCGCACCGGGCGGGAGTGCGACCCGCGGCATCCACGAAGGAAGCAGTTAACACCGGCATGGATCTTTTTCCGGAGCTTGGCTACGGCGGGCGCGTCATTGGCGCGGCCGTCATCCTGATCGCCGCCCTCATCCTGTGGCTCATCGTCCGCTACCTGGTGCACCGTTCGGTGACCCGGGTCCAGAACGGGTACAGCGTCTTCAAGAAGCCCCACTTCCGGTGGGCTCAGCCCGTGCTGCGCTCGCTCGACACAGGCCGCCGCAGCCAGCGCGCCGAAACCATCGGCGGGCTCCTCACCAGCGTCGCCGCGGTGAGCCTGGCCGTGGTGGCCATCATGATGGCGCTCCAGGAACTGGGCCTCAACATCGGCCCCATCCTGGCCAGCGTCGGCATCGTCGGCATTGCCATCGGTTTCGGTGCCCGCGAGGTGATCCGGGACGCGTTCCTCGGCTTCTTCATCACCATCGAGGACCAGTACGGGATCGGGGACACCATCGAGATCGGTGAAACCGTGGGGGTGGTGCAGTCCCTCGGGCTGCGCGTCACCCGCATGGTCGATGAGAACGGTGCCATCTGGTACGTGCGCAACGGTGACATCACTAAGGTGGGCAACCGCTCGCAGGGCAACTACATCGAGCCCGCACCGGCCGATCAGCCCGAGACAGCAGGAGACAAGCCATGACCGAGCCCGAACCGATGCTGCAGGAAACCATCCCGCTGACCCCGGGACGGCCGTCCCTGCCGGCGGACCGGGTGATCAAGGTCGGGCAGGGCTTCACCCAGCCCGACTACAACTTCTATGAGGCGGTCGGCGGCCACCCCACCTTCGTGAAGCTCATCGATGTCTTCTACGACGGGGTGGCCCGGGATGAGATCCTGCGGCCGATGTACCCGGAGGAGGACCTCGGGCCGGCCAAGGATCGCCTGCTGCTGTTCCTCGAGCAGTACTGGGGCGGACCGAAGACCTACGGTGAACAGCGCGGGCACCCGAGGCTGCGCATGCGCCACATCCCCTTCCAGGTCACCCCGAAGGCCCGGGACGCGTGGCTCCGCTGCATGCGCACCGCCGTCGACTCGCTCGACCTCGCACCCCTCCACGAGGCGACCCTGTGGGACTACTTGGACCGCGCCGCGCAGTCGATGGTGAACGCCGCCGACCCGGCCTGAACGCCCTGGCGACTCCGGAGCCCGGCACCCCGCGGGGTGCCGGGCTCCGTCCATCTGTGGGCCGGTCTCACCGAGGACGCACTGATCACCGGCGACCCGGCCCGGAGGGGGTCATTCCTGCGTCGTCGACGGAGGCCCCCGCCCCGCCTTAGAGCACCGCGGCGGCGCGGACCAGCACGTGCCCCCGGGTCGTGCTCAGCCGGGTCCAGCGGCCATTGGTGAACAGTGAGGGGGCTTCGCCGTCCACGAGGAACCCCAGGGCGAAGGCGCCGAATGCGGCTCCGGCCGGCAGGCCGGCCGGTGCTTCCGGGATCGCCCTCCCCCACACGGTGCCCCGCCGGTTGTTGACCAGAAGTGCTCCCGCGCCAGTGGGCAGGCTGCCGGCGACGTCGGCGATGCCGGCCCTCGCCGCCTCTTCGAGTGCCACCGTGGCAAGGCTGCCCGCGGGCTGCCAGCCCGAACGGGGCGGAAGCACCCCGGCCCAGTTCTGCCGCACGGTCGCCGTCGGAACCGCGAAGACGACGTCGTCGCGCATGCGGGCCAGGCGGTCGGAGACCGAGGCCAGCGCGACCGTCGTGTCGAGTTGGGCGGGCTCCGCCAGGTGCATCGTGCGCAGTCCGAGCACGGTGGGGATCGCCTCACCGAGCACCGCGGGGCGGAGCATGCACACATAAGCCGCGAGCACCGTGCCGGAGGCCTGCAGGCGCACTGCGCCGTCGTCCGTGGCACGGGCCCGCGCCGTGAAGGTGCGCAGGTCCGCGGAGACCTGGGCGTCGGGGAAGACCAGGTGCGTTGCCTCGGCTGCTGCGGTCATGGCCGGGCCGCCCGTCCGGCGGAGGACCCGGCGAAGCGGACCGCGCGGGAACGTCCGGTGGATCCATTGCCGCCGGAGCGCGGCCGGGGTGGGACTTCAGGGGTGCGGGGCATGAACCCATCTTCTCAAACCCGCCGCCTGCGGACCATTCGGAGGGAGCGCACCGCCGGGCGGCGCCGGGCCCGCCGCCTTGAGGCGCGTGTACCGGTGCGTCTAATGTCAGCAGTAGGCCCGGAAGCCTGCGTCAGGGATCCGGAGAACGCTACCGCCCCGAGGAGACCCACGCCCCATGGCCGCCGAGCCCCGCACCGACCCCACCCTCTCGCTGCTGTCCCTGCTCGATCTGAGCAGCGCCGACGGCGCCCAGACCGACGAAGACATCTTTGTCGGCACCTCGGCGCCCCAGCCGGGCAAGCGGGTGTTCGGCGGCCAGGTACTCGGCCAGTCGCTCGTGGCGGCGATCCGCACCGTGGAGCCCACCCGCGAGGTGCATTCGATGCACGCCTATTTCCTGCGCGCCGGCGATGCCGACCTGCCGATCACCTTCGGGGTGCAGCGGCTGCGGGACGGCCGGTCCTTCTCGGCCCGGCGGACCCACGCCTACCAGGACGGCGTGCCGATCCTCTCCATGATCGCCTCCTTCCAGGAGCCCGACGAGGGCCTGACCCACCAGGACCCGATGCCCTCGGGCGTGCCGGATCCCGAATCGCTGCCCAGCACCGCCGACCTGCTCGGGGGCTTCGACCACCCGGTGGCCCGGGCCTGGGCCTTCGACCGGCCGTTCGATGTCCGCCACCTCGACTCCCCGCTCTACATCAGCAACGACGGGGTGCGGGAGCCGCGCAACGCGGTCTGGATGAAGACCTTCGGCCCCATGCCCGACGACGACGGGCTGCACCGGGCCGCCCTCGCCTACGCCAGCGACTACACCCTGCTCGAACCCATCCTGAGGCCGCACGGGCTGAGCTGGATCCAGCCGGGCATGAGCGTGGCAAGCCTCGATCACGCGATGTGGTGGCACCGCCCGGTCCGGGTGGACGAGTGGCTGCTGTACGTGCAGAGCTCCCCCAGCGCCTCCGGCGCCCGCGGGCTCGCGGCGGGGAAAATCTACAACCGGGCCGGAGACCTGGTGGCCAGCGTGGCGCAGGAGGGCATGGTCCGGATCCCCCGGGAGGGCTGAGCGCAGGGCGCACTGCTGGGGCTCTGCGCCGCCGCGGTCGGGATGGCAGACGCCGTCGAAGCCCGGAGGCACTCCCCCAACGCAGGAGGACACGGACCGAACGGTCCGTGTCCTCCTGCGTTTCACCGGCGGGAACGACCGCCGGCTGCGGCTCAGCCGCGGGTGAGGCGGCGGTGGGTAACGCGGTGCGGCTTGGCCGCGTCCGGGCCCAGGCGCTCGATCTTGTTCTCCTCGTAGGCGTCGAAGTTCCCCTCGAACCAGTACCACTTGTCCGGTTCGGCTTCGGTGCCTTCGTAGGAGAGGATGTGGGTCGCGACCCGGTCAAGGAACCACCGGTCGTGCGAGACGACGACGGCGCAGCCCGGGAATTCGAGCAGTGCGTTTTCGAGGCTTGAGAGGGTCTCGACGTCGAGGTCGTTGGTGGGCTCATCGAGCAGCAGCAGGTTGCCGCCCTGCTTGAGGGTCATCGCGAGGTTCAGCCGGTTGCGCTCACCACCGGAGAGCACCCCGGCCTTCTTCTGCTGGTCCGGACCCTTGAAGCCGAACGCCGAGACGTAGGCCCGTGACGGCATTTCGACCTGGCCGACCTGGATGAAGTCGTGCCCGCCCGAAACGACCTCCCACAGGGTCTTGTTCGGGTCGATACCGCCACGCGACTGGTCCACATAGGAGATCTTGACCGAGTCACCGATACGCAGCTCGCCGTCATCGAGGGGTTCGAGTCCGACGATGGTCTTGAACAGCGTGGTCTTGCCCACGCCGTTGGGGCCGATGACGCCCACGATCCCGTTGCGGGGCAGCGAGAAGGACAGCCCATCGATGAGCACGCGCTCGTCGAAGCCCTTGCGCAGCTTCTTGGCCTCGATGACCTGGCTGCCCAGGCGCGGTCCCGGCGGAATCTGGATCTCTTCGAAATCAAGCTTCCGGGTCCGCTCGGCCTCGGCCGCCATCTCCTCGTAGCGGTTCAGGCGCGCCTTGGACTTGGTCTGGCGGCCCTTCGCGTTCGAGCGCACCCACTCAAGTTCCTCGGTGAGGCGCTTGGAGAGCTTCGCGTCCTTCTTGCCCTGGACCTCAAGGCGGGCACGCTTCTTCTCCAGGTAGGTGGAGTAGTTGCCCTCGTAGGGGTACAGGTGGCCACGGTCGACCTCGGCGATCCATTCGGCGACGTGGTCGAGGAAGTACCGGTCGTGGGTGACGGCCAGCACGGCGCCCTGGTAGGCGGAGAGATGCTGCTCGAGCCACAGCACGCTTTCGGCGTCGAGGTGGTTGGTGGGCTCATCGAGCAGCAGCAGGTCCGGCTTCTGCAGCAGCAGCTTGCACAGGGCCACGCGGCGGCGCTCACCACCGGAGAGCACCGAGACGTCGGCGTCCGGCGGCGGGCAGCGCAGGGCGTCCATGGCCTGCTCGAGCTGGGAGTCGAGGTCCCACGCGTCGGCGGCGTCGATCGCTTCCTGCAGCTGGCCCATTTCGCCCAGCAGCGTGTCGTAGTCGGCGTCGGGGTTCGCCAGTTCCTCGGAGATCTCGTTGAAGCGCTGGATCTTGCCATAGATCTCCGCCACGCCCTCCTGGACGTTGCCGAGGACCGTCTTCTCCTCGTTCAGCGGGGGCTCCTGCAGGAGGATCCCGACGGTGTACCCGGGGCTCAGGCGGGCTTCACCGTTGGAGGGGGTGTCCAGGCCGGCCATGATCTTGAGGATGGTGGACTTACCGGCACCGTTCGGGCCGACCACGCCGATCTTTGCGCCGGGGAAGAAGGACATGCTCACGTCGTCGAGGATCACTTTGTCGCCGACGGCCTTGCGTGCCTTGGTCATTGTGTAGATAAATTCCGCCATACCGTCAAGGCTAGTGCGTGGCAGGGCATAACTCATATTCCGCCGAAGGACAATCCACCCGCTGTCAGAAGGCGGCACCGGCCGTCGCCGCGGCCCTCCCGTCGTCGTCCGCCCGATCGGCCCCCGCTCCTTCCTGCACTTCCCCGTCCCCGACGGACTCCTCGGCTCCGGTTCCCCCGGCCTCATCGAGGAGCTGTCCGGTGACGGGATCCACGCCCTCCGGCACCGCGGCCTCCGGCCCGGCCTCCGGCCCGCTGCCGGTCTCGATCCCGGCCTCCTCCGCCCGCTCCACCTTGTCGGCGGTGCTCCGCCGGAACGCGGCGGTCCCCCACATCAGGTCGTGGCCCACCGCATCGGCGTCGATTTCCACCGAGGTCCCGGAACGGCCGTCCTCCTTGGACCAGGGGCGGACCTTCAGCCTCCCGACGACGACAATCCGGTCGCCCTTCTTCAGGCTCACCGATCCATTCGTCGCGAGCTGGCGGAACATCGAGACCGAGTACCAGTTGGTATGCCCGTCGGTCCAGGCACCGGCCGCCCGGTCGAAGCGGCGTTCGGTCGAACACATTCGAAACCCTGCGATCGGCAGTCCGCTGGGGGTGAGCGTCAGCCGCACCTCCGTGGCAACGTAACCCCGCACCGTGATCATCTCGCTCATTGCTTTTCCTTCCGCACCGGATCCTCCCACCGGCCCCTTGCCGGCCCTCGTCCAAGTCTCGGGCCGCGGGAAACGCCGCGGCCCGCACAGACCACGTATGTGGACATCATCCGGGCGTGGACCTCCTCCAATACCGGGTCCCCGCGCACGCGGTCCGGGCGGGCGGGCGCTAGCATGGGGACACATTCGAGCTGAAAGGGGACCCCATGGCCGGACGCACGAGCTCATCCGGAATCCTTCCCGCTGCGGGCGCTGCCGCGGCACTGGTGCTGCTCACCGCCGGAGCCACACTCAAGCGGTGGCGGACCCGCCGAGCTGTCCGCGTGGACTCCGCCTCCCTGCCGGCTGGCACCGCGGACACCGCCGGCACCGCCCAGCGCACCATCGGTATCCTCTCGGACTCCCACGCGAACGGGAAGAACTCCTGGTGGCGCCAGACGGTCGTGGCCGGCACGGTGCCCGGGCTGCGGCTCGGCGCGTTCGAGTCCCATCCCGGGGCGCAGACGGTGGCCCTCGTGGACCGGCTGGACGCTGCCACCCGGGAGGCCGACCTCGTCGTGGTGCAGGCCGGAACGAACGACATCCTGCGGGGACGGTCCCCGCAGCAGGCGGCCGGGGGCGTGCGCGCGCTCTGGGACGGCATCGCCGCCCGGGGCGCCTTCCCCGTCGCCGCGCTCGTGCCGCCGTCGCAGACCCGGCCGGCCCTCGCCATCGAGCTGAACCGGCTCATTACGGCCGCGGCCGAAGAGCGCGGCCTCCCACTTGTCGACGTCTACACGCCCGTGGCGGCGGACGACGGTTCGTGGGCGCCCGGACTGAGCAACGATGGCATCCATTCCAACCGGAAGGGATCGGACCTGATGGCGGAGGCCGCCCGGGGGCAGCTCGCGGCGCTGCCGGAGTGGACACCCGCCGCGCCGCGCTGACGAAGCACTCCGCCGCCGTCACCGGGGTGCGTTCGCTGCAGGAATCAAGCCATGGCAATCGATAAGGTCCAACTCTTCTCCATCCCCGTCTCCGACCAGGACCGGGCCCGCGACTTCTACGTTGACGTGCTCGGGCTTGAGCTCGTGGCGGATACCCGAATGGGACCGGACATGCGGTGGGTGATGGTCTCACCGGCCGGGGCGCAGACGGCAATGACACTGGTCACGTGGTTCCCCTCGATGCCCCCGGGCTCGATGAAGGGAATCGTCCTGGAGACCGGCGACCTCGAGGGCGACGTCGAGCGTTTCCGGGCCGGCGGCGTCGCCATCCCCGAAGGGATCCAGGACGCGCCGTGGGGCAGGTTCGCCCAGTTCGACGACCCCGACGGCAACGGGATCGTGCTGCAGGCCACCGCGCGGTAGGGCCCGGGCCGGATTCCGGCCCGGTGGGTTCCGGTTTAACGAAAAGCGGGCCAAAAAGGAGGAAAGCACAGGAGGGGCGGGTTTGGGGTGCCCCCCGAAGGAGTCGCAA
>NZ_JBTNDJ010000020.1:0-42230 GCF_054511055.1 Arthrobacter melezitosi | reverse complement strand
ACTACGTCCCCACCACACCCCAGTGCGGTTTGGGGGGGGGGGGCGACTTGGCACCGGACCTCCCCCGGAACCCCCGCCACCTGCCCACGGTCGTGCCCTTCCAGCGTTCGGTGGGCGATGAGCTGCAGGGGGTCGTGGACTCCGCCGGGACGGCCGTCGACGCGGCGCTGCGTGCCGTACGCTTCCGCCGCTGGCATGTGGGCATCGGTGTCGGCGGGGTCCTGCCGCCCGTCCCCGAGCACATCCTTGACGCCGACGGGTTCGGTCTCGTGTACGCCCGCCGGGCGGTCAACCGCGCACAGAAGACCGGCGAGCGCATTCCGCTGGCCGTCGAGGGGCCCGACGCCGACATCGCCGGGGAGGCCGAGGCGGTCCTGCGGCTGCTCGGGCACCTCGTGTACACCCGGACCGACGCCGAGTGGAAGGTCCTCGATCTGATGACCCCCGGCGCGCGCGGGCAGCAGAAACTTATCGCCCAGGAACTGGGGATCAGCACCCAGGCCGTGAGCAAGGCGGTGATCCGCTCACACTGGATGGAGGAGTGGGCCACCCGGCCCGCCGCCGCCCGGCTGCTGGAGCTGGCGCACGGCCCGGCGTCCCTGCCGCCGGCGGCCGGAAACTAGGGCTCAGGTCCGGCTTCTGCGCCGGCCGCCTACACCGCCGCTTACACCAGGGAGCGCAGCACCTTGGCCGCCCCGTCGTCGTAGACGGAACCGGTGACCTCCGTGGCCGCCGCCCGCACTTCCCCGGGCGCCTGGCCCATGGCCACCCCGCGGGCGGCCCACTGGAGCATTTCGATGTCGTTGCGCCCGTCCCCCACCGCCACGGTCGACGCCGGGTCGGCGCCGATCTTGCGCCGCAGCAGCTCAAGCGCGCTGGCCTTGGTGACCCCTGCGGCGGCGATGTCGAGCCAGGCGGTCCAGCCCACGGAGTAGGTCACCCCGTGCAGGCCGATCGTCTCGATGGCGCTGCCGAACTCCTCGGCGGTGCTGTCGGTGCTGAAGACAACGACGCGCACGGCGTTGGCGTCAAGCATGTTCTCGAAGTCGACGCTCTGGGCCTCGGCGCCGAAGCTCGCATCCTGGAAGCTTTCGGTCGAGAGGAAGCGGCCCTGGTCGTCCTCGAGGGCGTACTTCGCCGAGGGCAGGCGCTCCCGCAGGGCGATCAGGGCGGGGCTGGGGTCGAAGGTCACCTTGTCGATCACCTCGAAGCCCTGGGGAAGGTCGGGGTCGATGCGCAGGGTGACGCCGCCGTTTGAGCACACCGCGTAGCCGCGGACGAGCCCGATCGTACGGATCACCGGCAGCGTCGCGCCCAGGGAGCGTCCCGTGGAGATGACGATGTCGTGCCCGGCCTCGATCGCGGCCGAGGCCGCCGACCGGACCTCCTCGCTCATCACGCCGTCGTGGTCGACGAGGGTGCCGTCGACGTCGAGCGCAACCATGTACTTTGTGCGGTTGGTGGGCTGGTCCTCGATGCCAGCCGCTAATGAAATAGCCATCTATTCAGTGAACCAGATCAAGGCCCCGTCCGGGTAGGGCCGGTTTCACAGTACCGGCAGGACCTCGAGTCCATTAAGGTACGGACGCAGCGCCTCGGGCACGCGGACCGATCCGTCGGGGTTCTGGTGGTGCTCCAGGATGGCCACGATCCAGCGGGTGGTGGCGAGGGTGCCGTTCAGCGTCGCCACGGCGCGGGTTCCCTTGGCCCCCTCGGCGGCCGGACGTTCCCGGATGTTCAGGCGCCGGGCCTGGAAGGTCGTGCAGTTCGACGTCGAGGTCAGCTCGCGGTAGGCGCCCTGGGTGGGGACCCACGCCTCGCAGTCGAACTTGCGGGCGGCGGACATGCCAAGGTCCCCCGCCGCGGTGTCGATCACACGGTAGGGCAGCTCGACCTTCGCGAGCATCTCCTCCTCCCAGGCGAGCAGGCGAAGGTGTTCGGCGTTCGATTCCTCGACGGTGGTGTAGGTGAACATCTCCACCTTGTTGAACTGGTGGACACGGATGATCCCGCGGGTGTCCTTGCCGTGCGAGCCGGCCTCGCGCCGGTAGCAGGAGGACCAGGCGGCATACCGCAGGGGCCCGCCCGTGAGGTCGAGGATCTCGTCCGCGTGGTAGCCCGCAAGGGCGACCTCGGAGGTTCCCACAAGGTAGAGGTCATCCTCGGCGAGCCGGTAGATCTCCGCGTCGTGGGCGACATCGAAGCCGGTGCCCTGCATGATCTCGGGCCGGACGAGCGTGGGGGTGATCATGGGGGTGAAGCCCGCCTGCGCGGCCTGGTCCATGGCCATCTGCAGCAGCGCCAGCTCAAGGCGCGCCCCGACGCCCTTGAGGAAGTAGAAGCGGGAACCGGAGACCTTCGCGCCGCGCTCCATGTCGATCGCACCGATCAGCTCCCCGATTTCGAGGTGGTCCCGGGGCGCAAAGCCCTCCGCCGCGAAGTCCCGCGGCGTTCCCACGGTGCGGAGGACTTCGAAATCCTCTTCCCCGCCTTCGGGCACTCCGTCCTCGACCAGGTTCGGGAGCCGGCGCAGCAGCCCCTCCTGCCGGGAGCGGGCCTCGTCGGCGAGCGCGGCGGCCTTCTTGACCTCGGAGGCGAGCTCCTTGACTTCGGCGAGCAGAGCCTGCTTCTCCCCGCCCTTGGCCTGCGCCACCTTCTTGCCGAAGGCGTTCTGGTCCGCGCGGAGGTTTTCGTGGCGGGTGACCGCTTCACGGCGTGCCGAATCCGCCACCAGGACTTCCTCGACCAGCGACTCGTCGGCCCTGCGGGCGCGCTGGGAGTAGCGGAACTTGTCGGGGTCAGCGCGGAGCTCGTTTACGTCGATCACGCCCCAAGCCTACCCAATGCCCTCCTCCTGCCGGGCATGCAGCCGCACCCGGCGGTACTCTGGAAAAACCATGCGTCCTAAACTGATCGTCCTCACCGCCGCCGCCGCTGCAGCGGCATCGGTCCGGAGTTGGTGGCAGGTGCGGCGCCTGAGGGTGCAGGGACCCCCCGCAGCAACCGTCCACCCGCTGGTTCCGCGGGCCGGCGGGCCCCAGCGGGTCGCCTTGATCCTCAACCCGGTCAAACTCAACGCCGCCGAGACCCGCGCCCTCGTGGAGCAGGCCTGTTCGGACGCCGGCTGGGAGCCCCCGCTGGTCCTTGAGACAACCATCGAGGACCCGGGCACCGGGCAGGCGCACCGGGCGCTCGAGGCCGGGGCCGACGTCGTGCTCGCCGCCGGCGGCGACGGAACAGTGCGGGCCGTGGCGCAGGCGCTGGCGCACGGCAGCGCCGCGCTGGGGCTGCTGCCGCTGGGGACCGGGAACCTGCTGGTGCGCAACCTCGGGCTGCCGTACAACGACATCGCCGGCTGCCTCGAGGCGGCACTCCACGGAAGCCAGCGCCGGATCGACATGGCGACGGTGCTGCTGCGCAATGAAGCCACCGGAACCGCCTCGGAGGCCCCGTTCCTGGTCATGGGCGGGGTGGGCCTTGACGCGGCGGTGGTCGCGGCCACGAAGGACGACCTCAAGGAGAAGTTCGGCTGGCTTGCCTACAGCGAGGCCGGCGTACGCCACCTCCCCGGACGCCGGCAGCGGGTCTCGATCAGCCTGGACGGCGGGGCGCCGCAGAGCCGGAAGGTCCGCAGTGTGCTCTTCGCCAACTGCGGGAAGCTGCCGGCGGGCATCGACTTCATCCCCGATTCGATCATCGACGACGGGTACCTGGACGTCGTGGTGATGAGCCCCCGGAGCCTGGCCGGGTGGCTCTGGATGGCGGCCAAGATCGTGTTCCGGCACCGCGGGGAGATCCCGGTCATCAAGTACTACCGGGCCCGCGAGGTCACCGTATGGACTGCGGACCCCACCCACACCCAACTCGACGGCGACCTCTCCGGCTCGGTGACCTCCCTGACCGCGCGGGTGGACCCGGGGGCCCTGCTGATCCGGGTGCCCGACGGGGAACCCGGATCGGACTCCCCCACCGTCCGCGCCGTGGCCGCCGGCCGCACCTGACCCGCCCGGGCCGGTGCGGCCCGCGCCGCGGCAGGGCGCGGCACGCCTGCGGGGTCAGCTCCGGTCGCGGTCCGTGTACCCGCCGTCGTCGTCGGGGCTGTTCAGCCGGTCCCGGTCCTTCTCGGGGTACTCGCCCGCCTGCTCCGGCTTCTGCGCCCCGGTGTAGCCGCCCCCGGTATCCGCGGGCTCGGTGCTGGTGTAGCTCCCCTCAGTTTCCTTGGAGGTGCCACCCGCGGCGGCCCCGTGCCGTTCCGACTGCTGGTTGATCAGCTGCTGCTCCTCGGCGAACCGGAGGTCGTTGCCCTGATCGCCGATGTCTCCGCGGCGGTTGGGATCCGAACCGGATTCCTCCTCGCTTGCCGGATTGACGATGTGTCCTTCGCTCGCGCTGTCAGTCATGATGCTGCCTCTCGTCGATGGTTACGCCCCTGACGGGGCGCCCACTGTAAGCCTACTTATGAACAGGCCGTGGTGAAAGCCCACCTCAGCCGCCGAGCAGTTCCCGCACGGCCCGCTCCGAGGCGGCATAGCCGGCCACCGGGATGACCTCGCCGCTCATGAAACGGTCAACGAGCCGGGGATCGACGTAGGAGCTCCGGGCCACGGTGGGGGTGTTGCCCAGGTGGTCGGCGACGGCGCGCATGGTCGCGGTGACGGCTTTCTGGCGTGCCGTCCTGCTCGTCGACAGCACGTCGTGCCGGGCGAGCTCCATGGCGGCGACGACGGTGGCCTGCCAGGTGCGGAAATCCTTGGCGGTGAAGGGGCCGCCGGTGACCTGGCGCAGGAATTCGTTGAGCTGCGACCCGTCGACCGAATACCACTTCTCGTCGGCCGACCGGTAGGCCAGCACGGTGTCGGCCTCCTCGCGGCGGATCATCGGACGCAGGGCGGCGGCGAGATCCTCATCTTCGATGGTGGTGTCCCACTGCTGCCCGCTCTTGCCCGGGAAGCGGAAGGTGATGACCGGGCCCACTATGGTGACGTGCTCGACGAGCAGGGTGGTGACGCCGAAGGAGCCGTTCTCCTCGGCGTACTGGGCGGAACCGATCCGCAGGGCACCGGCATCGACGATGCGCAGCGCCGCGGCGAAGGCCCGCTCCCGGGTCATTCCGCTGCTGCGCAGGTGCTGGGTGATCACGCGGCGGGCACTGGTGAGCCGGGCGCCGAACTCGAGGGACCGATCGAATTTCTCGCGGTCCTTCTGCTCCCGCCAGGCCGGGTGGTAGATGTACTGGCGGCGCCCGGCGTCGTCGGTGCCGAGGGCCTGGACATGGCCGTTGGCATACGGGGCGATCCAGACGTCCTTCCACGCCGGCGGAATGACGAGCTCGCGCACCCGCTGGAGTTCGGCCTTGTCGGTCAGCAGGGCACCGTCGGGCGTGCGGTAGCTGAACCCCTTCCCGGAGCGGCGCCGGGTGATTCCCGGCCGATTCGAATTGCTGCGGCGCAGTCGTGCCATGCGGCTTCCAACCTTCGACGAACTGAGGATCCTGAGATTGGTAAGCCTACTGTGCTTTCCGTCGACGCGTCAGGATCCCCCCAGCAGTCCCGCCACCCAGGACTCCGCCGCGCCGAACTCCTCGTCCGAGGTGCGCGGGGCAACCGTCGAGGGCCGCTTGTCGGCACGGGCGTACGAGCCGAGGAAGCGCAGGCCGGGGCTGATGCGGTGAAGGCCCTTCAGGGCGTCGGCCACCCGTGCGTCGGCGATGTGGCCGTCGGCGTCGATGCTGAAGAAATAGTCGCCAAGGAACTGCCCGGTGGGCCGGGACTCGATCCGGCTCAGGTTGACCCCGCGCGCGGCGAACTGGTCCAGGATCTCCATCAGGGCCCCCGGATGGTCTTCCGGAAGGGGAATCACGAGGGAGGTCTTGTCGGCACCGGTGGGCGCCGGCAGCACCGGCGGCCGGGTGACCAGGATGAACCGCGTCACCGCATCGGACACGTCTCCGATGTCGGCGGCCAGGACGTCGAGGCCGAGCCGATCGGCAAGCAGCGGCGAGCAGATGGCGGCGTCATAGGACCCCTCCGCGAGCCCGTGCGCCGCGGCCGCCGTCGAGGACGCCGGAAGGTATTCCGAACCGGGAATGTTCGAATCGACCCAGCCGCGGCACTGCGCCCAGGCATGGCCGTGCGTGGAGATCCGGCGGACGCCGGCGAGCCCGACGCCGGGCCGGGCGGCAAGGACGAAGGTGATTGCCACGAGTTCCTCGCGCACGATCCGAAGGGGATCGCCGACCGCGACGGCGTCGAGGGTGGCGCTCACCCCGCCCTCCACGGAATTCTCGATCGGCACCATGGCGGCGTCCACCGCGCCGGCCCGCACCTCGGCGAGGGCGGCGCCCACCGTGGCCACCGGGATGCGGCGCGCCGCCGCGGCACCCGGGACCTGGAGCAGGGCGGCCTCCGTGAAGGTCCCCTCCGGGCCGAGATAGGCGTAGGACGCGAAGGCCAGGTCCGCCCCGCCGCGGCCCGCGGGAGCACTCACAGGACCGTCGGCTCGCTGCCCGTATCCGCGACCATGGGCCTGCCGGCCTCGAGCCAGGCACCCATTCCCCCGCTGACGTTCACGGCGGAGTAGCCGTTGGCGACGAGCCAGGTGGCGGCCCGGTGCGAGCGGCCGCCGGTCCGGCAGATCACGTGGAGATCCTCGTCCGGGTCGAGCTCGTCCAGGCGCGCGGGGAGGTCGTCGAGCGGGATGTGGAGGGCTCCTTCGACGTGCCCCGCCTCCCACTCGTAGTCCTCGCGCACGTCGAGGATCCGGGCGTCCGGCCCGAGGGACTCCACTGATACGTTCTCAAGTTCGCTCACTTGCTCTTCCCTTCACTGCCGGGCGCCCCTTCCGCCGGGGCCCGGATCCACCGCGTTCGTGCTCCAAGCCTATAGTGGGAGCGGGCCCGGGCGCCGCCCGACAGGTCCTCCCCCGTCGGCTCCAAGGGAAGCGGTGCATGAGCGAGTTATCCAGCCTGTCGGCCCTCAGCCTGCGCGACGCCCTGGCCGGCGGCGGGATCGGGGCGAGGGAACTGACCGAGCACTACCTGCAGCGGATCGAGGAGCGGAACCCGGCCCTCGGCGCCTTCCTCACGGTCACCGCCGAACAGGCCCTCCGGGAGGCCGACGCCGCCGACGCGCGGCGCGCCGCCGGCGGCCCGCTGCCGGTGCTTCATGGACTCCCACTGGCGCACAAGGACCTTTCGGAGGTCGCCGGCGTTCCCACCACCTATGGGACGGCGGCCCTTCCGCCGGCCGTCGCCGAGGAGGACTCGCCGCTGGTGGCCGTGCTCCGCGCCGCCGGGGCGATCAGCCTCGGCAAGACCCAGGTCCCCGAATTCGGCCTCAGCTCCTACAGCGAAAACCTCATCGGGCCGCCCGCCCGCAATCCCCTTCATCCGGACCTCAGCCCGGGCGGGTCCTCCGGCGGGAGCGCCGCCGCCGTCGCCGCCGGACTAATTCCATTCGCCCCGGGCACCGACGGCGGAGGATCGGTGCGGATTCCCGCTGCCGCGACTGGCCTGGTGGGCCTCAAACCCAACCGGGGGCGGGTCCCCTCGGGGTCCGGCCAGGCCGACCTTGGCCAGTTCGTGGTCGCCGGGCCGCTGGCACGCAACGCCGCCGACGCGGCGCTGCTCTTTGACGCCCTTGTCGATGAGCCCGCCTACCGGGCCACCGCGGCCGCCGCGCAGGAGGGCTCGTTCCTGGCCGCGGCGCAGCGCGCGGAGGGCCGCTTCCGGATCGGCGTCAGTACGCTCTCGCCGTTCGAGAGCGAGTTCCCCATTACGCTGGATGCCCCGGCGCGGGAGGCCCTCGACGCGGGCATCCGGGCGCTCGGCGCCGCCGGACACGACATCGTCGAGGCGCCCCTGACCTACGATTCCCGGTACCACACGGCCTTCCAGACGGTCTGGACCGCCGCCCTGGCCACCGCACCGATTGCTGCGGAGGACGAGGTGAAGCTGACGCCGCTGGCGAGGACGATGCGCCAGCGCGCCAAGGACCGCCGCGCCCCCGAACTGACCGAGGCGATCGCGGTCCTGCGGCAGTTTGAATATGAAACCATCCGGCAGTATTCGGCCTACGACATGATCCTCACCCCGGCCCTGGGCATGACGCCGCGCCCGATCGGCTGGTACACCGACGCCGATGCCGACACGGATTACGAGCGCCAGTGCCGGTACTCGCCCTACACCTCGATGGTGAACGTGTGCGGGCTTCCGGCCCTGGTCGCCCCCACGCTGAGCACCCCGGACGGGCTGTCCATGGGGATCCAGCTCATCGGCCGGCCCAGCGCGGAGGCGGACCTGCTGGCGGTCTGCGCCCAGCTTGAGGCGGGCCGCCGATAAGCGGTCCGGGCGGCGGTGCTATTCCTGTCCGTCGGAGTCCTGGCCGCCGTCGAATCCGGGAGCGATTTCGACCTCGGGGTCGGGGCCGCCGTACCCCCCAGCGTCGAGGGTTTCGGTACCTCCGGCCTTCTCGGCACCCTCTTCGTCGGGATCGCCGGCGGGGGTCGTGTTCGCTTCTTCAGTCATCGTTCAGCCTTTCGGAGGCGGAAGGCCCGGTCCGGGCCCTGTCCATAAGCTTACTTATGATGTGTCCGGGCTCAAGCCCCCGTCGATACCCCGGCGGCCGTCCCGAAGGCCAGGAGCGCCACGAAGCCGAGGACCAGCAGCAGCCCCACCAGCAGCATGACGTACCCCATAATCAGCCCGGCCAGGGCCAGCGGCCTGCCGGCCGGCTCACGGCGCAGGGCGAGGTGGCCGAACACCACGGCGAGGAGCTGGGGCAGGATCAGGAGTCCGCCGGTCAATACGGCGGCCGCACCCAGGATGAGGGCGGCGATGCTCATGCCCCGCGGCTCCATCGCGCCGTAGGAGCCGCCGTAGGAGCGATCCGGGAAGGTCTGCGGCGGCCGGTAGGACCGCGCACCGAACCCCTCCCCACCCGGAACGCCCGGGTCGGGATCCGCGCTGCGGTGGGCGTAGGGCGGCGGCACTCCAGGTCCCGCCCCCACCGCGGAGGATCCTGAGCCGCCCCCGGTGGCCGGTCCTGATCCGGCCGGAGACCCGGAATCATGCATGCGGGGATCGGAATACCACCCGGGGTCGTGCGGATCGCTGAAGGGCGGGCGCTGCCGGGGGCCGTCGTCGGCCATTGTTCCACCTCGGATAGTGCGGGAGGGCACGGCTGCGGCCCAGTGGTTCTCCTATCGTCTCCGCCGTGCGGCACCGATGCAATGAAAACGGCGGATGGGCCGGGCACCGCGGGACCGGGAAACCCTCCGCGGCATGCCGGCCGGGGGCCGAACAAACTGGCGGCTGTATTTGGCGCAGTTCTTTGACATGCTGTTGCCATGGCTAACCGAGCGGGCACTGTTGCCCTACCCAGCGACCTTGTTGATGTCACCGCCCTGCTTGACGCGTATTTCGACGTCGTTCCGGATCCGTCCGACCCGGCGCAGCGCGTCCTCTTCGGCACCTCGGGCCACCGCGGCTCCTCGCTGAAGGCCTCGTTCAACGAGGCGCACATCGCAGCGATCACCCAGGCGATCGTCGAGTACCGGGACCGTGAAGGGGTGACCGGTCCCCTCTTCATGGGGAAGGACACGCACGCGCTGTCGGAGCCTGCGCAGAACACGGCCCTCGAGGTGCTCGCCGCGAACGGTGTCACCGTGCGGATCGACGCCCGCGGCGCCTTCACACCCACCCCGGCGGTCTCGCACGCCATCCTTGTCTACAACGCCACCCGCACCGACAAGGCCGACGGCATCGTCATCACCCCGTCGCACAACCCGCCCGCCGATGGCGGCTTCAAGTACAACCCCCCGCACGGCGGGCCCGCGGATTCCGATGCCACGAACTGGATCGCGGCCCGCGCCAACGAGCTGATGGAGGGCGGGCTGCGCGAGGTCCGCCGGGTTCCCGCCGCGCAGGCGCAGAAGGCCGAGGGGATCGGCACCTACGACTTCCTCCAGCACTACGTCGAGGACCTGCCGGCGGTGCTGAACCTCGAGGCGATCCGCGCCTCGGGCCTGTCGATCGGCGCCGACCCGATGGGCGGGGCCTCCGTCGATTACTGGGGCGCCATCGCCGAAATCCACAACCTGAACCTGACCGTGGTGAACCCGGCGGTCGATCCGCAGTTCGGGTTCATGACCCTCGACTGGGACGAGAAGATCCGGATGGACTGCTCCTCCCCCTACGCGATGGCCTCGCTCATCGCCCGGGCCTCCGAGTTCGATATCGCCACCGGGAACGACGCCGACGCCGACCGCCACGGCATCGTCACGCCCGACGGCGGCCTGATGAACCCGAACCACTACCTCGCGGTGGCGGTCGACTACCTGTACCGCAACCGGCCCTCCTGGCGGGCCGACGCCGTGATCGGCAAGACCCTCGTCTCCTCCTCCATCATCGACCGGGTGGCCGCCGACCTCGGCCGGGTGCTCGTCGAGGTGCCCGTCGGGTTCAAGTGGTTCGTTCCGGGGCTGCTGACCGGCGAGGTCGCCTTCGGCGGCGAGGAATCGGCCGGCGCCTCCTTCCTGCGGCAGGACGGCGGCCCATGGAGCACCGACAAGGACGGGATCCTGCTGGCCCTGCTGGCCTCCGAGATCACCGCCGTGTCCGGCAGGAGCCCGTCCCAGCACTACGCCGGGCTCACCGACCGCTTCGGCGCGCCGGTCTACGCGCGCATCGACGCCGCAGCCAGCCGCGAGCAGAAGGCGGCGCTGGGCAAGCTTTCGCCGTCGGACGTGGCAGCGACAACGCTCGCCGGGGAGGACATCACCGCCCGGCTGACCGAGGCCCCCGGCAACGGCGCGCCGGTCGGCGGTCTGAAGGTCACCACCGAAAACGCGTGGTTCGCCGCCCGCCCGTCGGGCACCGAGGACGTCTACAAGATCTACGCCGAGTCCTTCCGCGGCGAGGATCACCTGAAGCAGGTCCAGGCCGAGGCCAAGGCCCTCGTGGACGGCGTTATCGGCGCCTGACCCGGCTCCGGGCGCCCGGGCCACGCCGAAACTGCACCTCACCACGCTTTCCGGACCTCAAAGGGTGGTGAGCTGCACACTCGCGGATGATTCCTCCTGGGACACCCTCCAGTCCCCCACTGAAACACGCCGAAACTGCAGCTCACCACGCTATGCGGACCTCGAAGGGTGGTGAGCTGCAGTTTCGACGGGTAGGTCCACGGCTGGTTCCCTGCCCGACTCACTGAAACCGGGTTAGATCACCCTGCGCAGCAGCATCCGCTTCAGCGGGCCGAACGGCGGATAGGCGACCCGGAGGGTGTCCGGGCGGGTGTTCTTGGTGAACACCGGCCGGTGCTGGCTGAACGTGTCGAAGCCCTGCCGCCCGTGGTAGCTGCCGGTGCCGCTTGGCCCCACACCCCCGAAGGGAAGCCCCGGCACGGCCAGCTGAACCAGGCACGCATTGTGGGTGATCCCGCCGGCCCGCACCGAGTTCTCGAACGCGGCGCGCCGCTCCGGGCTGTTGCTGAACAGGTAGGCCGCCAGCGGCGCCGGACGGGCCGAGATGAACCGCACCGCGGCGGGGAGGTCGGGCACCGTCAGGATCGGCAGGAGCGGGCCGAAGATCTCCTCCTGCATGAGCGCCGACTCGGGCGACACACCGGTCAGCAGGGTCGGCTCGAGGTATCGAGTGGCGCGGTCGTACCGCCCGCCGGCGGCCACCGTGCCGTCGCCCAGGAGCCCGGTGAGCCGGTCGAAGTGCCCGGTGTTGACGATGCGGCCGTAGTCCGCGGAGCGGGAGGGGTCGGCGCCGTAGAACTCCGCCATCGCCCCGCGCAGGGCCTGCACCAGCGCGGGCTGCAGTTCGGGGGTGGTGAGGACATAGTCGGGGGCCACGCAGGTCTGGCCCGCATTGAGGAACTTCCCCTGGACCAGCCGGCGCGCTGCGGCGTCGAGATCCCCGTCCAGCACCACGGCCGGGGACTTTCCCCCGAGTTCGAGGGTCACCGGGGTGAGGTTCCGGGCGGCGGCCGCGGCCACGATCCGTCCCACCCGCTCTCCCCCGGTGAAGAAGATCGCGTCGAACTGCTGCCCGAGCAGCTCGGTGGTTACCTCGCTGCCTCCTTCGACGACGGCGACGGCGTCCGGGTCGAGGTACTGCGGCACGAGGCGGGCCAGCACCGCCGAGGTGGCCGGAGCCAGCTCGCTCGGCTTGAGCACCGCGCAGTTGCCCGCGGCGAGTGCGCCGACCAGCGGGGCGAGCACGAGCTGCGCCGGGTAGTTCCACGGAGCGATGATCAGGGCCACCCCCAGCGGCTGGGGGGTCACGCTGGCGCAAGCGGGCCGCAGTCCGGCAGGTACCGGCACCCGCACCGATGCGGTCCAGGCCGGAAGGTGCTTGAGGGCGTACTTTGCCTCCGCGCGGAGGACGGCCAGCTCGGAGACGAAGCTTTCGGTGGGGCTCTTGCCCAGGTCCGCCGCCAGCGCGGCGGTGAAGTCCCCCGACCGCTCGGCGAGCATCAGCATCAGGGCCCGCAGCTGGTCCCGCCGCCAGGCCAGCGGGCGGGTGGTGCCGGCCTCGAACGTGCCGCGCAGCCGCCCGACGACTGCCCCGGCGGTTTCCCGGACGTCTCCGACGGTCATCGGGACCTCTCCGCGGCACCGGGGGTTGCAGCGGACGGGGCGGACGCCGGGCGGCCGGTGAAGGTGTCCATGGAGCGGTACACCCCGAAGATCCGCCCGGCCACGAGGTCCCACGCGGGCTGGGGCAGCAATCCGCGCAGGGCGCCGCCGAGCGCCACGGTCCAGGGCAGCTGGAGTCGGGCGCGGCCCTCGAGCATCGCCTGCCACGCCCGGTCCACCACCCCGGCGGGCTCGAGCAGCGGGGTGAGCAGCGGGGCACTCACCCCGGCGAACATGGGGGTGCGGATGTAGCTGGGGATCAGGGTCGTGACCCGGATCCCGGGGTGCCCGGCCGCGAGGAGCTCGAGGCGCAGCGAGTCGCTCCAGCCGATCACCGCCCATTTGGAGGCAGTGTAGACGCTCATCCGCGGCACCGAGAGCGTGCCGGAGGCGGAGGCCACGTTGAGGATCCTAGCCTCGGTGCCCCGGGCGATCATGGCCGGCAGGAATTCGCGCGTGATGTGCATCGGGGCGAGCGCATTGACGCCCATGGTGCGCGCAATGTCGGCCTCCTGCCGGTGCTCCCAGAAGTAGCTGCCGGTCACGACGCCGGCGTTGTTGATCAGCACCTCCGGTGCGCCGACCCCGGAGAGGACGTCGGCCGCGGCGGCCCGCACCTGTTCGAGGTCGGAGATGTCCACCCGGTGGGTGGAAACCGTCGTGCCGGATCCGGCGAGCGCGTCGGCCGTGGCCTCGAGGGCCGCCGCGTCGATATCCCACAGCACGACGGCGGCGGCTCCCCCGCGCACGGCCCGCTCGGCATAGAGCCGGCCCATCCCCATGGCGGCCCCGGTCACCAGCACCGTGCGCCCGCGGACGCTGAAGGCCGGTTCGTCTGCCGCCGTGCGGCGCGACACCCGGGTCGGCAGCGAAGCGAAGGGCAGTATTCCGTGTCGCAGGGCACTGGCCCGGCTGCTCAACCCCATGGTGTGGATCCTCCCGCGATCGTCAGGACTGCAACGTAACACGGCGTCCGCGGCCGGGAGATAGGATTTCCCAAGACTCCCCCTCCCTGGAAGGCACCGCCATGAGCGCGCTTGGAACCGGCTGGACCCTGCACGGGGACGGCAAGAACGTCACACCGGGCGCCTACGTTGCCCCCGATGAGCGGCTGAGCTGGCCGCGGACCATCGGCATCGGCGCCCAGCACGTCGTCGCCATGTTCGGCGCGACCTTCCTCGTGCCGCTGATCACCGGCTTCCCCCCGGCGACGACGCTGCTGTTCTCCGGCATCGGCACGATCCTGTTCCTGGTCATCACCGCCGGCCGGGTGCCCAGCTACCTCGGCTCGAGCTTCGCCTTCATCGCCCCGATCGCCGCGGCCCAGGCCCAGCACGGTCCGGCCGGGGCGCTCGGCGGCATTGTGATGGCCGGGGCCTTGCTGGCGGTCATCGGGGCCATCGTGCACCGCGCCGGCTCGCGTTGGATCCAGGCCGTCATGCCGCCCGTCGTCACCGGTTCGATCGTCGCCCTGATCGGGCTCAACCTGGCCCCGACGGCGAAGAACAGCGTCGAGCAGGGCCCGGTGACCGCGGTGGTGACCATCCTCGCCATCCTGCTGGTCACGGTCCTGTTCAAGGGCATCCTCGGCCGGCTCTCCATCCTGATCGGCGTACTCGCCGGCTACCTGGTGGCGATGCTGCGCGGGGAGGTCGACTTCGCGGCGATCGGCGACGCCGCCTGGATCGGACTGCCGGAGTTCTCCGCGCCCACCTTCCACCTCTCCGTCGTCGGGCTGTTCCTTCCGGTGGTGCTCGTGCTGGTGGCCGAGAATATCGGCCATGTGAAGTCGGTGGCCGCCATGACGGGGCGGGACCTGGATCCGGTGACCGGACGGGCCCTGATGGCCGACGGCGTCGCCACCATGATCGCCGGGGCCGGCGGCGGTTCGGGCACGACGACCTACGCCGAGAACATCGGGGTGATGGCGGCCTCGCGCGTCTATTCGACGGCGGCGTACTGGGTGGCCGGCATCGTCGCCGTGCTGCTGAGCCTCTTCCCCAAGTTCGGGGCGCTGATCGCCACCGTTCCCCCGGGCGTCCTGGGCGGGGCCGGAGTGGTGCTGTACGGGATGATCGGCATCCTCGGCGTGCGGATCTGGGTCTCCAACCGGGTCAACTTCTCCAACCCCATCAACCTCTCCACGGCCGGCATCGCCCTGGTGATCGGCATCGCCGACTTCACCTGGACCGTCGGGGACCTGACCTTCGCCGGCATCGCCCTGGGCACCGCCGCCGCGCTGCTCATCTTCCACGGCATGAGTGCCATCGCCCGGGCGCGGGGCAGCGAGCACGTGGCCGGACCGGACGAGCCCGAGGCCGCCGACCAGGGCAGCCGGCCCTCGAAACTGGGCTGAGCAGCGCGCGGCCGCACCCCGGCCGCGGCGCTGCGTACAGTATGGGCATGACTCCGGCGACCCACGATTCCACCGATGCCGCCGACCTCCTCGGCATCGACTCCCTCCTCTCGCCTGCGGAGGTGGCGCTGCGGGGCAGGGTGCGTGCCTTCGTCGACGCGGAGATCCGGCCCAACATCGCCCGCTGGTACGACGCCGGAGAATTCCCGCTCGACATCGTGGCGCCGATGGCCGAACTTGGGCTGCTGGGCATGGGGATCGAGGGCTACGGATGTCCCGGGCGCACCGCCGTCGAGTACGGGCTGGCGGCCCTTGAGCTCGAGGCCGGTGACTCGGGCCTGCGCACCTTCCTCAGCGTCCAGGGGTCCCTCGCAATGGGCGCCATCGCCAGGCACGGCTCCGAGGACCAGAAGAACGAATGGCTTCCGCGCATGGCGGCCGGCACCGCGATCGGATGTTTCGCGCTGACCGAACCGGCCGGCGGCTCCGACCCGGGGAACATGCTTACCTTTGCCCGCCGGGACGGCGGCGACTGGATCCTCAACGGGACCAAGCGCTGGATCGGGCTGGCGAGCGTCGCGCAGGTGGCCGTCGTGTGGGCGCGGACCGACGACGGTGTCCGCGGCTTCCTGGTCCCCACGGACACCCCGGGATTCCGTGCCACGGAGATCCCGCAGAAACTCTCGATGCGCGCCTCCATCCAGTGCGACGTGGAACTGGCGGACCTCCGGCTCCCGGCGGACGCGCTCCTGCCCCTCGCCCGGGGCCTGCGCGCTCCGTTCGAATGCCTTAATGAGGCGCGGTACGGCATCGTCTGGGGTGCTCTGGGAGCGGCACGGGACAGCTACCTGGCGGCACTGGAGTATTCCCGTGAGCGCATGCAGTTCGGCAAACCGCTGGCCGCCTACCAGCTCACCCAGCAGAAGCTCGTGGATATGGCCCTCGAGCTCAGCAAGGGAACCCTGCTGGCGCTGCAGCTCGGACGGTCGAAGGACGCCGGGACCCTGAAGCCGCACCAGATCTCGGTGGGGAAGCTCAACAATGTCCGGGAGGCCCTTGCCATCGCCCGCGAGGCCCGCGCCATCCTCGGCGGCAACGGGATCACCCTTGACCATTCGCCGCTGCGCCACGCCAGCAACCTCGAGAGCGTTCGGACCTACGAGGGCACCGACGAGGTGCACACCCTGATCCTGGGGCAGCACCTCACCGGCATCCCGGCGTTCCGGTAGGCGACGGCGGAGCCGCGTCAGGCCGCGGCGCCCTTCCCTGCCCACTCCAGCAGCTTCCCGAGCGGCCAGGTGGTGACGATGCGCTCGGCGGGCACCCCGTTGCGCGCCGCCCGTTCGGCCCCGTACTGAAGGAAGTCAAGCTGGCCGGGCGCGTGGGCGTCGCTGTCGATGCTGAAAAGGCACCCCGCGTCCAGGGCGAGCTGGATGAGCCGGTCCGGAGGGTCCTGGCGCTCCAGCCGCGAATTGATCTCAACGGCCACCCCGTTCTCGGCGCACGCGGCGAAGACCCGTTCGGCGTCGAACTCCGATTCCGGGCGGGTCCCCCTCGATCCCTGGACGAGGCGCCCGGTGCAGTGGCCCAGCACGTTCGTGCGCGGGTTGCTGACGGCGCCGAGCATCCGCCGGGTCATCGTGCCGCGGTCGGAGCGGAGCTTGGAGTGAACGCTCGCCACCACGATGTCGAGGCGCCCCAGCACCTCCGGCGCCTGGTCCAGGACGCCGTCTTCGAGGATGTCGACCTCGATGCCGCTGAGCAGGCGGAATCCGTCGCTGCCCTCGTTGAGACCCGCGACGACGTCGAGCTGGTCCAGAAGCCGCTCGGTGCTCAGCCCGTTGGCTATGGTGAGGTTCGGCGAGTGGTCGGTCAGGGCGAGGTACTCGCGATCCAGCAGGCGCGCCGCCGCCGCCATCACCTCAATGGGAGACCCACCGTCGGACCAGTCGCTGTGGCTGTGGAGGTCCCCGCGCAGGGCCGCGCTGAGCCCGGCGCCGTCCTCCGCGAGCGGCCGGGCGCCGCTCTCGCGCAGGCCCGCGAGGTAATCCGGGACCTCGCCGCCGACCGCCTGTTGGATCACCTCGAAGGTCCGGTCCCCGATCCCCTTGGTCCGTTTCAGCCGCCCGTTGCGGAGCTGTTCGGCCAGCTCGTCCCGGCTGCGGCCGGAGATGATCGAGGCCGCCCGGCGGAAGGCCTGCACCTTGAAGGAGGGGGCGCTGCCCCGCTCGAGCCAGAAGGCGATCTCATTGAGTGCGTCGGAGGCATCCATGGTCTCATCCTGCACCAAGGCACCCTTCGCGGTCTGCCGCCGGGTGCGTCGGGGCGCAACCTGCGCCGCTTCCGAGAGGGAGCGCCGACCGAACCATTGCGCGCCGGCTTCCCGTATCTCAGGATGAGAAAAAGCTGGTTGACGGGGCAGCGGATCTACCGCAGAGTTTTGTAAACGGTTGTTCACCGTGGAGCAACGGGGGTGCGCTCCCTTTTTCAAGGGACGGTTATGGATCAGGTAACGCGCTGGGACATTGAGCGGGCCGCCGAGCGGCTTATCGACGCCTTCGCCGCAACGGACACATCCCGCTACTTCGACGCCTTCGCCGAGGACGCCACCTTCGTCTTCCACACCGAGGCCCACCGGCTGGAGAACCGGGCCGCGTACGAGAAACTGTGGACGAGCTGGTTTGCCGACGGGTGGCGCGTCGTCTCGTGCAGCAGCAGCAACGCCCGCATCCAGCTGCTCGGCCTCGGCGCCGTGTTCACCCACGACGTCGAGACGGTCACCCGGACGGGGAACGGGCCCGAGGAGACCACCCGGGAACGCGAAACCATCGTCTTCCAGCGCTCGGGCGGAGTCATCACCGCCGTCCATGAGCACCTCTCCCCCCTTCCCGACGCCCGCGTTCCGGAAGGAAGCTAGCCATGGCGACCGGGCAGCCGACCCAGCCCAGGGCCTCCGCCTACACGCGGCTGTCGAACCACCTCGAAAAGAACTCCGAGGGCTACGGTCCGCTCCGGGGCACCCTCGGCACCGGCCGGATCGGGATGATCTGGCTCGCCGCGAACCTCGTGGTGACCACCCTGCTCACCGGGACGCTCTTCGTGCCCGGGGTGAGCTGGACGCTGGCCGTCGGCATGATCCTCCTGGGAACGCTCATCGGCGGCGCCGTCCTGGTGCTGATCGGCAACATGGGAACCCGGACCGGGCTGCCCACCATGTCCCTCACCAAGGGGTCGTTCGGGCTGCGCGGGTCCTTCCTGCCGGTCGCCGCGAACGTCGTCATCCTGATGGGCTGGAGCTGGGTGCAGGCGATGCTCGCGGGGGTCACCGTGAACTTCCTCGTCGAGCAGGCCACCGGCTTCTCCAACCCTGTGCTGTTCTCGGTGCTGTGCCAGGTCCTCGTCGTGTGCCTGGCGATCTTCGGCCACTCGGGCATCGCCCGGGTCGAACCGTGGCTGGCGCTGGTGATCCTGGCCTTCATGGGATTCATCTTCGTCTCAGCCTTCACCACCTTCACGCCGTCGGACTTCATGACCACCCCCGTGGATCCGGAGGCCGGCTGGACCGGCGTTGCGGTGCTCGACGTGGTGATCGCCACGGCGATCTCCTGGACCGTGCTCTCGGCGGAATTCAACCGCCTGGCGAGGTCGCAGACGGCGGGAATCGTTGGCTCCGCGATCGGCTACACGCTCTCCACGGTGCTCGCCATGACGCTGGGCGCTACGGCGATCGCCTACGTCGTGCTCAACGGCGGCGAGGCGGTGCCGTTCGACCCCGCGGTCATCGTGGCGGCCTTCGGGGCTCCGCTGGCCATTGTCATCTTCCTCTCCGTGATGGCCACCAACACCATGGTGGTCTACGGCATGGTGTCCTCGGTGGTGAACATGGTGCCGTCGAACCGTGTGACCTTCCTGCCCACCGCCCTGGTGCTCGGCGTCATCTCGATCCTCGGCTCCACCTGGCTGGCACTGCTCAACCAGTTCACGGCCTTCCTGGTGCTGATCAGCTCCCTGTTCATCCCCGTGTTCGCCGTGATGATCATCGATTACTACCTCGTGCGCCGGCGCCACTACGGCCCCGACATCCTCCGCGCCACGCAGGGTGAGTACTGGTTCCTCCGCGGGGTCAACCCCGCCGCCGTCGTTGTGTGGGCCATCGGCGCCGCGGTGTCCCTGCTCCTGACCTACTCGCTGCAGAGTCCGATCGGCGCCACCATCCCGACCTTCGTGCTCTCCGCCCTGCTGTACCTGGGGTGGGCGGCGGTGACCGGACGGATCGAACGGGGCACCCCCGTGAACGAGCACCTCCTCGATCTTGCCCCGGCCCAGGAGCCCCGTGCGGATCGTTGATCTCTCCCAGCCGGTGACCACCGGCATGCAGGTCTACCCGGGCGACCCCGAGGTCTCCCTGACCACCGTCGCCACCCTGGCCGAGGACGGCTTCCAGGTGGCCCGGGTGCACGCCGGCACCCACACCGGCACCCACATCGACGCACCGCTCCACTCCATACCCGGCGGGACCCCGGTGGACCGGATCGACCTTGAGCGGCTGGTGGGCACTGCGCGGATCGTGCGGTGCCCGGGACTGGCGGCCCACCAGCGCCTGCGGTGGGCCGACGTCGGGCACCGGCTGAAGGACCTCGGGGAGAGCCGCATCGTGCTCTTCGAGACCGGGTGGTCGAGAGCCTTCGGGACCGGGGAGTACCTAGCCCACCCGGTCCTCGACCCCGATATCGCCGACGGGCTGCTGGCCGCCGGAGTCTCAGTCGTCGGCGTGGACACGCTCAACCCCGATTCCACCCTGCACAACGACGGCGACCTTCCATTCCACGCAGCCTTCCTCGGCGCCGGCGGCGTCATCATCGAGAACCTCACCAACCTCGCGGCGGTTTCCTGGGAGGACCCACTGGTCTCGGTCCTGCCCCTGCCGCTTGCCGGAATGGACGGCTCACCCGTCCGGGCCGTGGCACTCGACCCGGCCGGGCGCTGAGGCCCGGCCGGGGAGGAGCACGCCGGTGGGCACGGCCAGTCGTGCCAGCCCGAGGGCAGCGGTGCGGGGGCGTCTGAGGGCGCGCGGAAATCCGTTAGGTGGTGTCACGCCCTCCACACGTAGGAGCCGGGCGGGTGGTTCAACGCCCGACCGACCGGTTTGCGGTCAGCGCTCCTGCAGGGCGTCCAGCGCCACCGCCATGGCGGCCGCGACCCGGCCGTCGAGGCGGGCGCCCGGCACCGTGACGTCGTAGCGATCCCGCAGCGAGCGCCCACGCTCGGAAGTCAGCACCAGTTGACCCGAGGCATCGACGAAGTCGAAGTGGAAGACGAACGGAGCCGGCAGGGCTTCGGTCAGCGGCACGAGCTCCCAGAGGCGCCGCGCGATGGCCACCCCGGCGCTGCGCTCGGTTCCCACGGCCTGCACCCCCGGGGCGTCGAGGTGCCAGGTTGAGCGCAGCAAGGACTTGCCGAAGTCTTTGCGGAAGCTGCCGATCGGGGTGCCGGCGGCATCGAAGACGTCGTAGGTGGCTCCGAGGTCGAAGCGCTGCCTCGCCTTGAACGAGAAGATCGGGGTCTTCCGCGACTCGTCGGCGTAGAAGGTGACCTGCTCCTTGAAGGCGGCCCGCTTCTGCTGCGCCACGGCGAGCAGCCCCGCCGGCTGCCCGTTCCCGTCGACGGCCCGGATCTCGTAGCGGTTCACCATCAGGGTGATCTTCTGCGCGATGGCAAAGCGCTCGATGGCCTGTAATGCTTCCATGCCTGTGCTCCTTGGGTCGGTGCCGGGGACTGAGGCTGAACCGCCGTCGACTTTTCCTCCACCGGGACACAACGGGTGGATCTGGCCGCATTCAGTGGTGGCCAGCTTACCCACCGGCAGAGGTTCCGTTGCCCCGGCCCGCCCTCCCACGGACGAAGGCAGCGCCGAGGCTAGGATGAGGAAATGACCGGCAACTCTCCATGCGCGCCCCGCCCGCCCCGGCACGCCGGCCCCTGGCCGGTGGAGCGATGACCGACCTGCAGGCCCTCTGGGCCGGCCCCGAGTGGCGCAGCCAGGCCGAGCAGTGGATCCAGCTCGTCCTGGAAAGTTTCTCGGTCCGGCAGACCGGGCCCATCGAGCAGCCGCACATCCGGTTCTGGTCCACCCACCTCACGGTGCCGACCGACCTGGGGGTGCTGTGGTTCAAGGAGAACAACCCCGGGCAGCTCGCCGAGGCCTCAATCATGGCTGCCCTCGCCGAGCTGGCCCCCGACCACGTGGTGAAACCGCTCGCGGTTGAGCCTTCCCGGGGCTGGATGATCACCCCAGACCACGGGGCGACCCTCGCGTCCCTGAAATCCGACGACTACCAGCTGTGGGCGCGGGTCCTCTCCGACTTCGCAGGCCTCCAGAAGGCCCTGATCCCGCACGCCGACCGGCTCGCGGCCGCCGGACTGGTCAACATGAACCCGGAGGTGGCGGCGAACTTCGTCGAGAACCAGCTGCTGCTCCACACCGGGCTGCCCCCGGAGCATCCGCTGCATCTGTCCCACCCGGGCGCCGACCACGTCCTGTCCCAGCTGCCAAGGATCCGCGCGGCGGTCGAGACCCTGCGCGGGCTGGGCGTCCCCCTGTCGCTTGACCACAACGACCTCCACCCGCGGAATGCCTTCCTTCCCGGCTCGAGCACCGAACCCCTGCGGTTCTTCGACTTCGCCGACGCGTACTGGGCGCACCCCTTCAGCGCCCTGCTCGTGCCGATCAACCGGATGTGCGAACAATGGGCAACCACGCCGGCGGACCCCCGCGTCCGGCTCGCCGTGGGCGCGTACCTCGAGCAGTGGACCGACTTCGCCCCGCTGGCCGCCCTGCAGGGGTCCCTCGAGTCCGCGCTGCATCTCGGGCGGGTGCACCGCTATGGGGCGTGGCTTCGGCTCCTGGTCTACGCCGATGACGCCTCGATGAGCACCTACGGCCCGGTGGCGCTTGAGTACCTCGCGGAGCTGACCCGGCCGATCCTGTCGGCCTGAGCGGTTGCCCCTGTGACAAAACGCGCCGGCCCCGGCTAGGGTCGGGGCACACCGAAACTCGAGACAGGGGACACACCATGAAGAACAAGATTGTCTTCGCGGCAGGACTGGCCGCAGGTTACGTGCTCGGCACCCGGGCCGGCCGGGAGAGCTACGAGGTGCTGAAAGCCAAGGCCGGGCGCCTGTGGAACGACCCCCGCATCCAGGAGGGCGTCTCCGGGGCCAGCGGAGCGCTGAAGGAGAAGCTGCCCGCGGTTCAGGAACAGGCGGGAGGCGCGGTGAAGAAGGCCCAGGACGCCCTCTCCGGCATGATCAACCGGGACGCGAAGCACGACGGCGGCCGCCACGCAGATGCCACAGGCCCGGGCGGGGGAAAGCCGGGCGTCGTGCCCGATCCCCCGTTCGAGAACCAGTCCGAGGCCACGAGGCCCGACCTCACTCCCTGATGCCACCGCGGAGGGGAGCCGCGCTCCGGTCGGAGGACGGCCGCGGCGAGAGCACCAACCAGCGCCTTGACCGCAACTGGCTCGAGCTGCTGCAGGAGCTGCGGGTGATGCAGACCGGCATCCAGATCCTCACCGGGTTCCTGCTGACCCTTCCCTTCCAGGGCAGGTTCAACGAGCTCGACCGGTTCCAGGTTGTTGTCTACCTGTGCCTCGTCACGCTCGCGGCCCTGATCACCGCCGTGGTGCTCAGCGCGGTGAACCTCCACCGCGTCCTGTTCGGCCTGCAGGTCAAGGCGGCACTGGTGCGCAGCGGGGACCGCATCATGCGGGTCAGCATCGGCCTGACCGGCCTGGTCCTGTCGGGAACCGCAGGGTTCATCTTCGACATCGTCCTCGGCCGGGCGGCGGGGCTCCTCGTGACCGCGGCCCTTCTCGTCGTGGTCGTGCTGCTGTGGGGCGTGTATCCCCGGCTGGTGCGCCGCCGCGCCGTCCACCGGCGGGCCGGCGGGTCAGTCTGAACCGGCAGGCCGCTCCGGCCCCTGCGGCCAGCACCCGCGCCGGTCGAGGACGGCCGCGAGCAGGTCGGCCCGGTCCGAGACCAGGCCGTCGACGCCCTGGTCGAGGAGCCGCTCCATCACCGGCCGCTCATTGATGGTCCAGACATGGACCTGCAGCCCGGCCTTCCGGCACCGCCGCAGGTACCCGGGGGTGAGAACGGGGATGCCGCGGTAGGTCAGGGGCACCTGGACGGCGTCGACGCGGGCGGCCCTGCACAGCGCTCCCAGCAGGCCGGCGGGTCCGCCCAGCCGGATCAACCCGTTGAGGACCATGCCGGCCGAGGACGCCGTCCGTGCCTCCAGCAGGCGCAGCGCCCGAAGCCGGCGGCGGTCCGAGAACGAAGCGACGAGCACCCGGTCGTGCGCCCCGGTCCGGTTGATGAGCTCGGCGAAGGGTTCCACCGAGGCGTCGTCCTTGAGGTCGATGTTCAGGCGCATCTCCGGCCACCGCAGCAGGACCTCCTCGAGGGTGGGAATCGGTTCCCCGCCCCGGATCCGCACCCGGGCCAGTTCCGCGCGCGTCCGCTCCGCGATGGGGCCGCGTTCCCCGGTGAGGCGGTCGAGGCGTTCGTCGTGGAAGACCATCACCACCTTGTCCCGGGAGGTCCTGACGTCGATCTCGAGATACCCGAATCCCAGCCGTGCCGCCTCGGCGAAGGCCGAAAGGGTGTTCTCGGCCCCCGCCCTCGAGAAGCCGCGGTGGGAGAACCCCAGCGGGCGCTGCCGGCCGTCGGGCCCGGTGTTCCGGAAGTAGGAGAGCGTCATGGGTGCAACCCTAGCCGGGCCGCTGCGGTCCTCAGGCGGTCCGGAGCGCCTCCAGCCGCAGCTCGAGGATCTGCGCGACGCCGTCGTCCTCGAAGGCCGGAGCCTTGAGGTTCGCCGCGGCGAGGGCGTCGGGGTGGCCCGAGGACATGGCGTACCCCGAGCCTGCCCACCGCAGCATCTGGATGTCATTGGGCATGTCGCCGAAGGCGACGACGTCGTCGGCGGCGATGCCCAGGCCCTCCGCGTAGCGGGAAAGGGTCACTGCCTTGTTGATGCCGGGCACGGCCATCTCAAGCAGCGCGATGCTGGGCGCGGAGTGGGTTGTCGAGACGAGGTGCTCGACGGCCGGGGCGACCGTGCGCAGGAAGTCATCGGGGGTCACCTCCCGCTCCCGGGCGAGGAACTTGATCACCTCTTCGCCGGGCAGGGACTGCTCGAAGGGAAGGGCCTGAACGCCGCCCAGGAGCTCCGACGTGCCGGGCTCGGCGAAGCCGGACTCGATCTGGAAGCCGTTGATCGTCTCGGCCGCGAAGCCCGCCGCCGGATACAGCTCCCGGATGATGTCGCGGGCCTCGAGAATGTTTCCGAGGTCGAGGAGGTGGGTTTCGAGCACGCGCTCCGCTCCGAGGTCGTAGGTCACCGCCCCGTTCGAGCAGATGACGGTGCCCTGGTGCTGGAGCTGGTTCCGCAGCGGATCAAGCCAGCGCGGGGGCCGGCCGGTCACGAAGACCACCTCGACGCCGGCGGCCTGGCAGTCCCGGAAGGCCTGGACCGTCCGCTCGCTCATCCTGCCGTCGTGGCCGACGATCGTACCGTCCATGTCGCTCGCCACGAGGCGCATGCATAACTCCTTCAATGATGGGACATCAACCCTACCCCCGGCCGGCGGGGAGCACGCACCGGGGCGCCGGGGGTCAGTGGTCGGTGAGCTCGTGCCGGAAGGGTGGGTTCGCGCCGGCCCGCGCCACCGTGATGGCCGCGGCACGCGCCGCGTAGGTGAGCACACCGGTGAGCTGCCCGGTGGTGATCCGGCGCAGCTCGCTGCGCCGCTGCGCACCGTCCAGCTCGAGGTCCACGAGCGCCCCAAGCAGGGCCGCCATGAAGGAATCACCGGCCCCCACGGTGTCCATCACGCTCGTGACCGGGGCCCCGACTTCGGCGCTTCCGGCGGCGCAGATCCCCCACGGCCCCTTCGAGCCGCGGGTGACAATCATCACCGCCGGGCCCAGGGCCAGCCATTCCCGCGCCGACTCGAGGGCGGGGCGGCCCGGGTAGAGCCACTCGAGGTCCTCATCCGAGGCCTTGACGACGTCGGCCAGGGCCACGAACCGTTCGGCCTGCCGCCGGGCCAGCCCGGGGTCCGCGATGATGCTCGGCCTGCAGTTGGGGTCGTAGGAGATCGTGGCCAGCGGATGGGCCGCCTCGACCAGGGCCAGGACGTCGTCGGCCCCGGGTGCCAGCATGGTGGCGATGGATCCGACGTGCAGCAGGGTGGTTCCCTGCAGCAGCGCCTCCCTGCGCGCGAGCAGCCCGGGCAGCTCCCAGACGAGGTCGAACTGGTACGCCGCCCCGCCCACCGGGTCGAGGCGGGCCGTGGCGACACTCGTGGGCTTGGAATCGGGATCCATCGGGAAGAGCACCGAGTTGTCCGAGAGGTGCCTGCGGATCAGGTGCCCGTATTCGTCGTCGCCGTACCGGCCAACGAACTGTGCGGGGTGGCCCAGCCGGGCCAGGCCCACCGCGACGTTCATCGGGCTTCCCCCGACGTGCACGCGGGTCGGGGCGGTGTCGCTGACAACTTCGTCGATAAGGGTTTCCCCGATTACGGTGAGCACCAATTCAACGTACCAGTCCGGGCTGGACGTGCGCTTGGAATGACCAACGCCGCCGGACTGCGGTCAGGGGCGCTCCGAGACCGTCGTTTTCCCGGGTGGCGGCTTGCCCCGGAAGCGCCGGACGCTGTAGACGATGAGGGCCAGGGCGATGAAGGAGGACAGAACCATGCTGACGCCGGTGGCCGATCCCCCGAACAGCCACCAGTGAGGAGCGTAGGGCCACCAGGGGGGCACCGGTGGCTGCAGCGTCCAGAGCACTCCACACCCCATGACGGTGAACGCACCCAGGCAGCTCGCGGCGATGCGCGGGATGGTTTTGACGCCGACGGCCGCGGCCTGGAAGGCGCGCGCCTTCATCGGGGCGAGCCGCCGGCGCGCCCACGCGTACTGCTGGGAGAGGATCGCCAGGCCACCGACGACCATCAGCAGGCCCGGCCCGGGCAGGACGAGCGCCGCGATGCCAAAAACCACGAGGGTCCAGCCGGCCACTTCGATGCTGGTGCGCCGAACCCACCCGTGCATCATGTTTTTCGCGGCCATTGACACAGGATGACACACTCACGCGGGAGAATTCGACGGGGGTTCCCGGGGCCGGGTCACAGGGGAACAAAAGGCAAAGTCGATTCGTTTGCATCTACCCCGCCGGCTGGGGGGATAAAATTCTTCGAGGAGGGGTGACCGATGACGGCGAATACGAGCGGTTTGCACCATGTGACGGCGATTGCGGGGGATCCGCAGCGCAATATCGATTTCTACATCCGCGGACTGGGGCTCCGACTGGTGAAGCGGACCGTCAATTTCGACGATCCGGGCACGTACCACCTGTACTACGGGGACGAATCCGGCAGGCCGGGCTCGCTGCTGACGTTCTTCCCCTGGAAAGGTGTTCCGGAGGGCAGGATTGGAGCCGGACAGTCGACGACCACGGCGTTCTCGGTCCCCCAGGGCACCCTGGGCTGGTGGCAGGGCCATTTCAAGGACCTCGGCATCGATTCGCAGATCACCGGGACGTCCTCGGCGGAAGAGCGCCTGTCGCTGCGGGACCCGGACGGGCTGCAGATCGACCTTGTTGCCTCCTCCCTCGAAGACCCCCGGGATCCGTGGGACTCGGCGCTGGTCCCGGCCCAGTACGCGGTGCGCGGGCAGCACTCCTCGGTGCTGACGGTTGCCGATCCCGAGGGCACCCTGGCGACCCTGACCGAGGACCTCGGCCTCGGCGTGATGTCGGAGGCCGGCGGCCGTTACCGGCTTTCGACCGGGGCCGGCGAACCGGGCACCGTCGTCGATGTGATCGCCGATCCCCGCGCCGAGCGCGGCCTGATCGCCGGGGGCACCGTGCACCACGTGGCCTTCCGGGTTCCGGACAGGGCCACCCAGCAGGTCTGGCGGGACGAGCTGGACTCCCGCGGGTACGCCGTGACGGAGATCCTGGACCGGCAGTACTTCACCTCGATCTACTTCCGTGAACCCGGCGGCACCCTGTTCGAGATCGCCACCGACACCCCGGGGTTCAATATCGACGAGCCGCTGCTTGAACTGGGCCGCGGCCTGAAGCTTCCGCCGTGGCTGGAGCCCAGCCGCGAGGCGATCGCCGCCTCGGTGGCCAAGATCGACCTGCCCTTCGAAAACAATCCCGAACTGCCCGGCACCGCCGGGGAAACCCCAACGGAGGCCACCGATGCCTGAGCCGGCCGGAACGGCGGCGCACCCCTGGCCGCATGTGTTCGAGCCCGGCGAGTCCGGGACTCCCGTGCTGCTGCTGCTTCACGGCACCGGCGGCACCGAACACGACCTGCTTCCCCTGGCCCAGCGGCTGGCCCCCGGCGCCGGGATCCTCTCGCCGCGCGGGCCGGTGAGCGAACACGGCCTGAACCGGTGGTTCCGGCGCCTGCGCGAAGGTGTCTTCGACACCGCCGACGTCGTCGCCCGGGCCGGGGAAGTCGCGGACTTCCTCACCTGGGCCCGCGGGGCCTACGGGCTCGGGGATCGGCAGGTGATCGCCGTGGGCTTCTCCAACGGGGCGAATATCGCCCTGGCCACCGCCCTGCTGCACCCGGCCGAACTCGGCCGGGTGGCGGCGTTCTCGGGCATGTACCCCCTCGATGCGCACCCGGTGGACGCCGACCTGACCGGCACCCGCATTGCCCTGTTCAACGGTGCCGGCGACTCCATGGCCCCCCAGGAGAGCGTCGAACGCCTCACCAGCGTCCTCGAGTCGCGCGGTGCGGACGTCGAACGCGCCACCCACCCCGGCGGCCACGGCATCGACCCCGAGGACATCACCGCGGCCGCAATGTGGATCGGCCGGGTGGAGCCGTAAGGTGAAAACATGACTACACCGAACACCCCACCAGCAGACCTGTCCGCCAAGGCCACGGAGTTCTTCGACCTCCACCGCGCGCCGGAGATCCTGCAGGTCGTCAATGTGTGGGATGCCATTTCCGCCAAGACCATCGCCGACGTTCCCGGAACCCGCGCACTCGCCACGGCGGGCCACTCGATCGCGGCGACCCTGGGCTACGCGGACGGCACGGTCCCCCTCGATCTCATGATCGATGCGGTCGCGCGCATCGCGGGTGCGACCGAGCTGCCCGTCAGCGCCGACCTCGACGCCGGGTATGGCAACTCGGGCGAGACGGTCCGGCGGGCGATCGGCGTGGGCATCATCGGCGCAAACATCGAGGACCGCATGGAGCCCCTTACCGTCTCCGCGGCGAAGATGGAGGCGGCGGTGAAGGCCGGGGAGGCCGAGGGGATTCCCTTCGTGCTCAATGCCCGAACCGACGCGTTCGTGCGCGGCGCCGGCCGGGACCCGAAGGATGTCCTGGCCGATGCGATCGAGCGCGGCAGGGCCTACCTGGAGGTCGGCGCCTCGACAGTGTTCGTACCGGGCCTCTTCGACGAGGACACTGTCCGCGCCCTCGTGGAGGGCATCGGCCGGCAGCGGGTGAGCGTCATCGGGATTCCGGGCTCACTGCCGCCGGCGAAGCTCCAGGAACTGGGCGTCGCCCGCATCTCCTACGGTCCCTTCACCCAGCGCGTGGCGCTGACGGCCCTTGCGGACGCCGCAGCGGAACTGCTCAACGGCGGAGTGCTGCCCAAGGGAATCCGCGCCCTGAACTAGGGATCAGCCGGCGGAACCCTTCCGGGTGGTGGCGGCCAGGTCGGCGGCCGCCACTACCCGCTCCCACGCTTCGGTGCCGGGAGTGATCATCCCGAAGTGGTCGCCCGGAATCACCAGGAGCTCCGCCGCCGCGCCCGCCTGCGTGGCGGCGGCCACGTAGCTTTCGGACTGGCTCAGCGGAACCGTGGTGTCCTCCTCCCCGTGCAGCGCGTAGACGGGCACGGGCAGGGGCACCGCCGTCATGGGATCGGCCCACCGGTAGCGTTCCGGCTCGGCCGCCGGGGAAGCGCCGAGCAGCTCCTCGACGGCGCCGTTGCTCAGGTTCAGGTCGTGCGCCTGGGCGAGATTGAGCACCCCCGACTGGCTCACCACCGCCGTGAGCGGAACCCGGGCCGGGCCGCCGACCGGCGATCCGGCGGGGAGCCCGTCCCGTCCCGCCGCCCACACCGCGAGGTGGCCTCCCGCAGAGTGTCCCAGGGCCGTCACCGATGAAAGATCCAGGCCGTTCCCGGCCGCGGCCTCGGCCAGCAGGTCGATGCCGGCGCTGACGTCCTCGAAGGTCCGCGGCCAGCCTCCACCGTTGCCCACCCTGCGGTACTCGAGGTTCCAGCAGGGGTACCCCCGCTCCGCCAGGTCCCGGGCCAGCGGCTCACCGAGCTCGGCTCCGTAGGTCGAGCGCCAGTACCCGCCGTGGATGATCACGACAACTCCCGGCTTCCGCGCACCGGCGGGCAGGTAGAGGTCGGCGAACTGGCTCGGGTCCGAGCCGTAGCGGTAACGCCGGACGGCCCGTCCGGGAGCGGGGTCCGCGGGCCGGTCCGCCCGGCGGGCGCAGCCGGGCAGCACCGACGCCCCCAGCGCGCCGAGGAGAGCCAATACATTGCGTCGTCCCGGCTGCTTCACACCGGAAGCATAACCGTCGCAGGCGGCGGCTAGGATGGCAGAAACGCCGCAACAAGGAGGCTTCAGTGAGTGCGTGGGATGATCTCGACGACCGCCTGCGCCCCGCAGTCGAAGCGTCGACGCGGGAGTTCGCGCGCGTGCGCCCCCAGCTTGAGGCGGTGACCGAGGAAATGCGCCGGAGCATCTCCGGGATCTTCGACGCCTCGGACCTGCGGCCCCTGTTCGTCACCGCACGCACCAAGACCGTCGAGTCCTTCCGCGACAAGGCCTCCCGGACACTCGCCCCCGCCGAGCCGGGGGCGGTGCCCGCGCTCGTGTTCCCCGACCCGCTGCGCAACCTCATCGACCTGGTGGGGATCCGGGTCATCACCACCCTGCCGCACGAGGTGGACCTCGCCGCGAACCTCATCAAACGCCAGCGGCAGGACTTCGACTGCCGGGGGGACCGCGAGAAGGACATCGGCTCCATCGAGTCGGGCACCTACGGGTACTCGAGCCGGCACCTGATCATGCGCAGCATCCACAACGACGTCGTCCGGCTCTACCAGCAAGCCCTGGATCCCGACTCGAAGGCCGGCGGCAGCTATCTCTTCGAAGTGCAGGTCCGCACGGTCCTCGCGCACGCATGGTCCGAGATCGAACACGACATCCGCTTCAAGGCCGCCAACCCGAAGGCGTGGAGCCCCTACTTCGACAGGCAGTTCACCGGGACGGCCGCCATGCTCGAAACCGTCGAGTCCGCGTTCGCCGAACTGCACGAACGCTACGAGACGGTGACCGGGTTCTGGGACGAGGCCGGTGAGGGCAGCGCGCCCCTGACCCCCAACCGCATCCGGCACATCTGGCAGACCCTGCTGCCGCACGTGGACCGCAAGGCCGACGACAACTGGGGGTGGGCTGCCGAACTCCTTGCCGCCCACGGGCTCCGCACCACCATTGAACTGGTGGCCCTGCTGCAGGCGGACACGATCACCACGGTGCGGCGGGCCCTGGACCACCGGTACTCGCCCGGCCCCGACCGGCTGCTCGATGACATGCTGCTGTGGCACTACGGCCAGCGCCACATCGACCTCACGGCCGAGGCTCCCGACGCGGAATCGACTCCGCGCCGGGACAGCCTGCAGCGCAGGATGCGCTCAATGCAGAACTACCGGGCGCTGCAGGAGAGCGGGCGCTGATCCTGCCCCGGCGGAGCCGCGTCCGCCCCTAGCCGCCGTCAGGCGGCGTCGTCGGGCGAGGATTCGTCGAGGGTCCAGCCGGTGATGAAGTCCGCGTCCTCGCCGGCGTCGCGCGTGTGCTGCCACGCGCGCTCCCGCTGGTCCTGCAGGCCCTGGCGCAGGGCCGCCTGGGTCGAGCCGAGCGAGGGGACCCGGTCGATGACGTCCATGGCCAGCTGGTACCGGTCGATCTGGTTCCGCATCGCCATGTCGAACGGGGTGGTGGTGGTTCCCTCCTCTTTGTAGCCGCGGACGTGGAGGTTGGCGTGGTTGGCCCTGCGGTAGGTCAGCCGGTGGATCAGCCACGGGTAGCCGTGGTAGGCGAAGATCACCGGCCGATCCGTGGTGAACAGGTTGTCGAACGCCCGCCCCGGCAGGCCATGCGGATGCTCGGTGTCGTCCTGCAGGCGCATCAGGTCCACCACGTTGACCACCCGGATCTTCAGCGACGGGATGCCGGCCTTGAGCAGTCCCGCCGCCGCGACGGTTTCGAGCGTCGGCACGTCCCCGGCGCAGCCCAGGACGACGTCGGGATCCGACCCTGCCTCCTCGCGCCCGGCGAAGTCCCACACCCCGATGCCGCGCTTCACATGCAGGTGCGCCTCCTCCGGGCCAAGCCACGTCGGGTTGGGCTGCTTGCCGGTGATGATCACGTTGACGGTATCCCGGGTCTGCATGCAGTGTTCGGTCACCGCGAGCATGGTGTTGGTGTCCGGCGGCAGGTAGACGCGGATCACGTCGGCCTTCTTGTTCACCACGTGGTCGATGAACCCCGGATCCTGGTGGGAAAACCCGTTGTGGTCCTGCTGCCAGACGTGGCTTGAGAGCAGGTAGTTGAAGGAGGCGATCGGGCGCCGCCAGGAAAGGTCCTGGTGGACCTTCAACCATTTGGCGAACTGGTTGAACATCGAATCGACGATGTGGACGAACGCCTCGTAGCAGTTGAACACCCCGTGCCGGCCGGTGAGGAGGTAACCCTCGAGCCAACCCTGGCAGAGGTGCTCGCTGAGCACCTCAAGCACCCGCCCCGACCGGGCAAGGTGCTCGTCGACCTCCTCGATCCGCGCCTGCCACGCCTTGTCCGTGACCTCGTAGACCGCCGAAAGCCGGTTCGACGCCGTCTCG
Organism: Arthrobacter melezitosi; assembly: GCF_054511055.1. NCBI lineage: Bacteria > Bacillati > Actinomycetota > Actinomycetes > Micrococcales > Micrococcaceae > Arthrobacter > Arthrobacter melezitosi. The sequence goes on along the minus strand of NZ_JBTNDJ010000020.1, from coordinate 10,264 downwards.
TCGGGCCCGAAGACACGGAAGTTGGTGGGATTGGCCTCGATGATGTCCCGGAGGTAGCCGCCGACGGTGATCATCGGGCTCGCCTTGTCCCTGCCCGGCGAGCTCACCTCGACAGCGTGGTCGGCGTACGCCGGCAGCTTGAGGTCGCGCAGCAGCCAGCCACCGTTGGCATAGGGGGTGGCGCTCATCCGCAGGTCGCCCTCCGGCGCGAGGGCGGCGAGATCGGGGCGCAGCTCCCCGGTTCCGGTGAAAAGCTCGTCCGGGTTGTAGGAACGCATCCACTCCTCGAGCTGGCGCAGGTGCTCCGGGTTGGTGTGGATCTCGGACAGCGGCACCTGATGCGAGCGCCAGGTGCCCTCGACCGGCTTGCCGTCCACAACGGCCGGCCCGGTCCAGCCCTTGGGCGAGCGCAGCACGATCATGGGCCAGCGCGGGGTGCCCTTCGGAAGCTCGCCACCCGAGCGGGCCTGCTGCTGGATGTCCCGGATTTGGGCGAGGCATTCGTCCAGGGCCGCCGCGAAATCCCGGTGGGCCTGCGCGGTGGCGCGCGGGTCGCTGACGGTGACGAAGTGCGGCTCATAGCCGTAGCCGGACATCAGCTGCCGCAGCTGGTCCTCGGGCATGCGGGCCAGCACCGTGGGGTTGGCGATCTTGTAGCCGTTGAGGTGCAGGATCGGGAGCACGGCGCCGTCGAGGGCGGGGTTGAGGAAGTTGTTGGAGTGCCAGCTTGCCGCCAGCGGCCCGGTTTCGGCTTCCCCGTCGCCCACGACGGCCACGGCGAGGAGGTCGGGGTTGTCGAACACGGCGCCGTAGGCGTGGACGAGGGCGTAACCGAGTTCGCCACCTTCGTGGATGGAGCCGGGTGATTCGGGGGCGGCGTGGGAGGGGATCCCTCCGGGGTAGCTGAACTGGTGGAAAAGGTCCTTCAGGCCTGCTTCGTCCCGCCCGATGTGGGAATACACCTCGGAATAGGTGCCCTCCAGCCAGGCGTTGGCGACATTGGCCGGTCCACCGTGCCCGGGGCCGGTCACGAACAGCATGGCCTGCTGCTGCTCGGCGATCACCCGGTTCAGGTGGGCGTAGACGAAATTGAGGCCCGGGGTGGTGCCCCAGTGGCCCAGCAGCCGGGCCTTGACGTCGCCGCTTTCGAGCGGCCGCTTCAGCAGCGGGTTGTCCTTGAGGTAGATCTGGCCGACGGAGATGTAGTTCGCGGCCCGCCACCAGGCGTCGAGCTTCTCGAAATCGGGACCGGGCATGGTGTTCCTCCTCGGGTGGGGCGACGCCGGGGAGACTCCTCCGCCGGCCGGTTCTCAGTTCTCGACGTTCACATCGGAGGGTTTCTTGTCCGGCCGCCAGCCGCGCCAGACGGGGTGCCGCAGCCTGCCGCCGCCGGTCCGTTCGCTGTACTGCACCTCGCCGACGAGGACGGGCCGCACCCAGCGGGCATCCGCGGCGTCGGGCCCGGGGACGTCGGGCAGCGGGGCCGTCTTGCGGGCCATCTTCTTGAGCCGTCCGCCCACCTCGGCCAGCTCGCGGTCGGTGAGTCCGGAGCCGACCCGGCCGAGGTACTTAAGGTTCACTCCGTCGGGCACCGCGACCAACAGGGATCCGATTTTGGCGGCGCGGTTGCCCTTGCCGGGCCGCCAGCCCACCACCACCACCTCCTGGGTGCGCTGGTGCTTGATCTTCAGCCAGGCCTCCGTCCGGGTACCGGGCCGGTACGGGCTGTTGCGGCGCTTGGCGACAATTCCCTCGAGCCCCAGGCCCCTGCTGGCCTCGACCGCTTCGGCCAGGGTCGCCTCAAGCTCCCCCGGAACCTGCACGTGGCCATCCTCCGGGGGGCTGACGGCCCGTTCGAGGAGCTCCCTGCGGTTGCCGTAGCCGAGCGGGAGCAGGGAGGTGCCCTCGAGGTCCAGGAGGTCGAAGAGCATAAGCCGGACCGGGGTCCTTGTCCGCGCGGCGTCGATCTCAGAGGCGGAGGTGAGTTTCATCCGGGTCTGCAGCAGGCCGAAATCGGGCCGCCCGGCCGGATTCAGGGCCACGATCTCGCCATCGAGCACGGCGGTGTCTGCGTGCACGTAGTCGGCCAGATCGCCCAGTTCGGGGTAGAGCCGGCTCATGTCGTTGCCGTTGCGGCTGATCAGCCGGACGCCGCCGTCCTTCACCACGGCGATGGCGCGCACCCCGTCCCACTTCAGTTCGAACGCGAAGTCCGACTCATCGGGCAGGGCGGTCGAGGAGGCCAGCGTCGCCAGCATGGGCGGGACAAAGTCGGGGTCGGCGGTCCGCGCCGGCGCGGCCGGGTCGGCGGGTCCGACGGGCACGGCGGAATCCACGGGAGCCAACCTGCCGGCGGAGGCCGCAGCCGGCTGGACCTTCATGAGGTGGATGAGCCAGTTCCGCGCCCCCGAGCCGGAACCGCCGGTGTTGATCAGGGCGTAACGCCGGATCGGACTGCCCGAGCGGGCCAGGCCTCCATCCTCCTTTCCGTACAGGGTGCAGATGACCTCCTTGCCCTCGCGCCACTTTTCGAGTTCATAGGTCCCCGCATCCCAGATGGTTACGTCCCCCGCGCCGTATTCCCCTCGAGGAATATTCCCCTCGAAGCTGCCGTATTCAAGCGGATGGTCCTCCGTCTGGACCGCGAGGTGGTTCTTGTCCGGTGTCGCGGGCGGCCCCTTGGGCAGGGCCCACGAGACGAGGACGCCCTCGCGCTCAAGCCGGAAGTCGTAATGGAGGCGCCGGGCATGGTGCTCCTGGATGACGAAGCTGTTTCCCCCGGGCGCTCCGACGGCATCGGGCACGGGTTCCGGGGTCTTGCCGGCGTCGCGCATCGCCCGGTACTGCGCCAGGCGGTCCGGTACGGGGCCGCCCGTACCGGGTGCTCCGCCGGGGTTCTGCGGATCGGGATCGAGCCCGGCGAGGATGTCCCCCTGCTCGGCGACGCGCCGGAGGACCTCGCGGTAGTCGAGCTGGGCCAGGCCCGGGTCGTCGAGCTCGGCCCAGGTGCGCGGCGCGGCCACAGTGGGGTGGAAGCGCCCGCGCAGCGAATACGGGGCAACCGTCGTCTTGTTCCTGTTGTTCTGGCTCCAGTCCACCAGGACCCGCCCGCCGCGCAGCGACTTCTTCATGTCGCTGACCGCCAGGTCGGGATGGTCGGCCTGGAGCGCGCGGGCCAGTTCGTGCGCGACGCCGGAGACCTGGTCGGAGGTCAGGCTCCCGTCAAGCCGGCAGTACAGGTGGATGCCCTTGGACCCGCTCGTCACCGGCCACGGTTCGAGGCCCATCCCGGTCAGGATCGCCCGGGCCAGCCGGGCCACCTCCGCACACTCGCCCAGGCCGGCCCCCGGCCCCGGGTCGAGGTCGAGCACCATCCGGTCGGGATTGGTGACCGCGGAGTGCGGGCCGAACCGCCACTGGGGCACGTGGACCTCGAGGGCGGCGATCTGCCCGAACCAGGTGAGGGTGGCGAGGTCGTTGACCACCGGGTAGACATTCGTGTGGTCCTTGTGCCGGATCGGGTGGCGTGGGATCCACGAGGGAGCGGCCGCGTCGAGGTTCTTCTGGAAGAAGACCTGGCCCGGGGCGTCGGGGGTCCCCACGCCGTGCACCCAGCGCTTGCGGGTGGCGGGCCGGTCGCGGGCATGCCGGATCAGGGGTCCGGCCACCGCCGCGTAGTACGCAAGGACATCGGCCTTGGTTGTGCCGGTCTCCGGGTACAGCACCTTGTCCAGGCTCGAGAGCCTTAGTGGGCGGCCGTCGACGCTGACCGTCTGCGGCTGGCGGGAGTTTGGAGCCATTCCCCAAGTGTTATCTGGATGGCTGGGGAGCGCCAGTGTTCCGGCGGGCGCGTGACTCCCCCGGCACCGCGGCCCGCTGGACCTTTCACGGAGCCCGACACGAGATGGATCAACGGTATGTTGACAACGCCGCGTTGATGCCTTGGGATGGGTCAATGACTTCTCACGATCAGGTCCATGCGGCTGTTCTCGATTCCTACCGGGAGGTGCTCGGACAGGCAGGTGCCAGGGATCTCGGGGTTCGGCCTTGGCAGCACGAGGGGCAGCCGGGCAGTGACGCCGATCTGGTGCGTCTGGCCGCATGGAGGGCCGCGGACGTGAATGCCGACGGGAAGATCGTGGCTGCGGGGCTTGGGCTGCTGGCCTCGGCGAGGGCCGAGCTCGACCAGGTTGAGGCGGGCCTGCTGTTCGCGGCCCGGGGTGCGGGAATGACCTTCCAGCAGATCGCGGGCGTGCTCGGACTGGGCTCCGGGCAGGCCGCGCAGCAGCGCATGGCCCGCGTGCTGGACCGGCTGGCACAGGCGTGAGGACTCCGGTGCGGCTGGTCGAGGCCGATTCATCGTGCGGAGCGAAGGCGGCGACGCTGGGGCGCCTGTCCCGGGCCGGGGTCACGGTTCCTGACGGGTTCGTGGTTCCCGACGTCGCCGCCGGCGGGTGGGAGCGGGAGCTGCCCTTGGCGCTGGAGCAGCTGGGCGGGTCGCGGTTCGCGGTTCGGTCCTCGGCCGCCGGGGAGGACTCGACCGGGGCTTCCTTCGCCGGGCAGTACCTCACGCTCCTGGACGTGTCCGCCCCTGACCTGGTTCAGGCGGTGCGCCAGGTGGCTGCCAGCGGGCCGGCGGCGGCTGCCTATGCGGCAGCGACCGGCCGGGCCGGCGCGCGCGACGTTGCCGTGCTCGTGCAGCCGATGCTGGCGCCGGTGGCCGCCGGGGTGGCGTTCACCCGTCATCCGGTCACCGGTGCCAGGACAACCGTGGTTGAGGCTGTACGCGGACTCGGCGCGCCGCTGGTGGCGGGCCGTGCGGTCCCTCAGCGCTGGCAGGCTGAGGCCCGGGCTGCCCCGCGCCGCTCAGGGACGTCCGACGTGCTCTCTACGCCGCAGGCGCGGGCGGTCATTGGCCTCGCTCAGCGGGTCGAGGGGCTGCTCGGTGGAGGGCAGGACATCGAGTGGGCGCTGGACGCCGAGGGGGTGCTGTGGGTGCTGCAGTCCCGTCCCATCACCACCGGCACGGCTCCGCCCGCGGAACCGCAGGACAGCCCGGGTAGGGTCCTTGCCGCAGGGACTGCGGCAAGCCCGGGCACCGGGCGCGGGAGGGTGCGGAAGCTTTCCGGCCTCGACGACTTCGCCCGCTTCCAAGCCGGTGACGTGCTGGTCTGCCAGGCCACATCGCCGGCCTGGACTTCGGTGCTGGCCCGGGCGGCCGCGGTGGTGACCCGGTCAGGAGGGATCCTCGCGCACGCCGCGATCGTTGCCCGCGAACTGCGCATCCCGGCCGTCACCGACGTGCCCGAGACCGCCGACCTGCCCGAGGGTGCCCTGGTCCTCGTGAACGGCTCAACGGGACTGATCTCCCTGCTGGAGGAGCCGTGAGCGCGGCCAGTCCCCCCGACCTGCTCGTCCTGCATGCCGTGCGCGTCCTGGGATACGCCACAACCAACCGAGTCACCGCCCGCACGGGGCTCGGGGCTGGACTGGTCGGCGCGCTGCTGCTGGAAGCCAAGGCAGCCGGGCAGGTGACCTGGACCCGGTTCGCGGACCAGGGCGGCTGGTCGCTGACCGAGGCCGGCAAGGCCCGCGGTGAGCACCTGCTTGCCGCCGAACTCGACGCCACCGGGACACGGCCTGTGGTTAGCGGCATCCTGGATGGGTTTGGTCCATTGAACGACCTTGTCGCAGCCGCATGCACCCGTTGGCAGCTGACCGAACTGGGCCTGGCCCAACCTCCCGCCGATCTGGGACAGGTGCTGCCCGACCTAACCCGTGCTGCCGACGGCCTGGCCGGGATCGAGGCCCGCCTGAGCGCAGGCCTGGCCCGCTTCGGCGGGTACCACGAACGCTTCTCGGCTGCCGTGGAGCGCGCCCGGCAGGAGACGGCCTGGATCAGCGGAACCGACCGGGACTCGGCGCACCGGGTCTGGTTCGAGCTGCACGAGGACCTTCTGGCCACCCTCGGCATACCGCGCTGACCATCGAGACGGCGGCCCGTGCCCCGGCCCGCGGGTTCGAAGAACGGCCTAGGCGGAGAGCTGCTTCCGGTAGCGGTCCACATAGACCTCCCACAGGGCCGGGTCCTGCCCCAGGCTGCGCTCATTGAGGTAGTCGTCGAGGCCCGCAAGGGTCAGGTGCCAGCCGGCAGCGGTCGTGGCAAAGCGTGAAGCGTCGGGGACGGTGACCGACAGGACCATCCGGCATCCCTTGGCGTCATCGCGTTCGAGTTCCCAGCGGAGCGTCTCCTTGTCCCAGGTGAAGGCGAGCAGGGAAGGCTTCTCTGCTTCAAGGACCGTCCCCCGCAGCGGGCGCTGGCCCTTGAGGGAGAACCGCACCTCGGTGCCCTTGCGCGGCAGGATGTCCATCTCGGCGGGGAACCAGTACTTGAGCTTGCCCGGATCCGTCAGGTGCTTCCACAGCACCGCCGGCGGAAACGCGAACCGCATCTCGAAGCGCAGCGCGGAGGCGCCGTCGTCGGTGGTGGTGCGGCTGACAGTCGGTTCTGCGGTGGAGGAAGTCACCTATCCATCGTAGACCGCGGGAAAACCGGCTCTGGCTAGGTGCGCCGCCGGTGGTGTTCACTTGTTCCATGAGAGCCATCTGGAAGGGAGCGGTCGCGTTCGGGCTGGTGAACGTGCCTGTCAAGGTGTACAGCGCCACCGAGGACCACGACATCGGCCTCCACCAGGTCCACGACAAGGACGGCGGGCGCATCCGCTACCAGCGCCGGTGCGAAGTCTGCGGTGAGGTTGTCGATTACAAGAACATCGACAAAGCCTACGACGACGGCGAGCACACGGTGGTTCTGACGGAGGAGGACCTCAACTCCCTTCCGGTGGAGAAAAGCCGGGAGATCGAGGTCGTGGAGTTCGTCCCCAGCGACCAGATCGACCCGATCATGTACGACCGCTCCTATTACCTCGAACCCGATTCGGCCTCCACCAAGGCCTATGTGCTGCTGCGGAAGACCCTCGAAGAGACCGACCGGACGGCGGTCGTCCAGTTCTCGCTGCGGCAGAAGAGCCGGCTCGGGGCGCTGCGGGTCCGCGGGGACGTGCTGATGCTGCAATCCCTGCTCTGGGATGACGAGGTCCGCGAGGCTTCCTTTCCGGCCCTCGAGGAGAAGGTCCGCATCTCCGCCAAGGAAAAGCAGATGTCGGCGGCTCTCGTCGAATCCTTCTCGACCGACTTTGACCCCGAGAACTTCACCGATGAGTACCAGGTGCAGCTGCGCACGCTCATCGACGCCAAGATCGAGAAGGGCGACACCCTAAGCACCGAGGAGACCTTCGGGGCGTCGGGCGACGAGGACGATACCGCCAATGTCCTTGACCTCATGGAAGCCCTGCGGCGCAGCCTCGAGAAGAACCGGGAGAAGAAGTCCGGGGGCAAGAAGGACGCCGGCAGCTCAAAGAAGAAGGGCGCGTGATGGGATTTTTCACCGACTCCAACGGCCGGCAGGCGGTGGCGCAGCCACCCAACGCCCTGATCCTGGCCTGGGTGGGGCTGGGCGCGGCGTCCTTCATGGCATTGAAGGACGAAAACCGGCGGGTGCTTGGCCGGGCCAGCACCAGCGCCCTCGCCCTCTGGGCCGTGTTTGAGGCCCTGTGCGGCGACAGCGGGTTCCGGCGCACGGCCGGGGCGCTGACCCTGGCCTGGCTGGTGCGGCGCTAGCGTTCCTCGAACACGTCGGGTACACCGTCCCGGTCGGCGTCCACCGCCTCCTTGGCCGCGATCTGCCGATAGTGGCGGTTGCGGAAGCGCAGGACAACGGCCGCCGCGAGTGCGGCGACAAGGGAGCCGGCCAGCACGGCGACCTTGGCGGTGTCGTCCTCCGCGGTGCCCTGGCCGAAGCCGAGCTCCGCGATGAGCAGGGAGACGGTAAACCCGACGCCGGCCAGCAGGGCGGCCCCGGCGATATCCACCCAGGACAGGTCGGGATCGAGGTTCGCCTTTTCGGCCTTGGTCACGAGCCAGACGGCCAACAGGATGCCGATCGGCTTGCCGACGACCAGTGCCAGGACGATGCCCACGGCGACCGGGTCGGTGATGGCGCCGAGGAACCCTTCGGCTCCGCCGATCGCCACCCCCGCCGAGAAGAAGGCGAAGACCGGGACGGCGACACCCGCCGACAGGGGGCGGAGACGGTGCTCCATCGTGTCGGCGAGCCCCTCGGCGTCCGGCACGGCCGAGCCCCCGGGCCGGGCTTTCCGCGGGGGCCGGACCGGCACCGCGAAGCCCAGGAGCACCCCCGCCACGGTGGCGTGGACCCCGGAGGCGTGCACCAGGGCCCACACCAGAAAACCGAGGGGCAGCAGGATCAGCCACGGCGCCATTGCGTGGTGCTGGAAAAACCGAGAGAACCGGTGGGCCAGGAACGCATAGAGGGCGAGCGGAAGCGCCGCCAGCAGCAGGGGCGCCGCGGCGATGGTCCCGGAGTAGAAAAAGGCGATGATGCCGATGGCGATCAGGTCATCCACAACGGCCAGGGTGAGCAGGAAGATCCGCAGCGCTCCGGGAAGGTGGGACCCGACGACGGCGAGTACCGCCAGGGCGAAGGCGATGTCCGTGGCCGTGGGAATGGCCCATCCGCGCAGGGCCTCGGAGCCGCTGCCGAGGATCACCCCAACGTAGATCAGCGCGGGCACCACGACGCCGCCCACCGCGGCGGCCACCGGCACGATGGCCCGGTCGAAGCGGCGCAGGTCCCCGGCGATGAACTCCCGCTTGAGTTCGAGGCCGGCGAGGAAGAAGAAGATGGCCAGCAGGCCGTCGGCCGCCCACGCGCCGACGCTGAGTTCGAGGTGCAGCGGTTCATAGCCGAACTTTGCATCCCGCAGGGCGAAGTACCTGTCGGCGGCCGGGGAGTTGGCCAGGATCAGCGCCAGGGCTGTGCCCAGGAGCAGGAGCGCACCACCGACCGTCTCCTTGCGCAGGATTGAGGAGATCCGCAGGTGTTCGGGATAGCTGGCCCGGGTGAAGACCCGCTTGGCCGTGGCGTCGCTGGAGGGGCCTGGAGGTGGGGAGGGGGTGGTGGACACGGGGGGTTCCTTTGGTCGACGGTCGCTTGAGACAGCGCCGACCAGACTTCCCGGCTCACCACCATCCAGCCTACCGTGGGGTGCCGGCGCCGGGAAACCGCCCGCACGCCGCCGCCGGTGGTCCGGGGCCGCTTCGCGGCGGCGTGCAGCGGGCAGGCTCCCGCCCCGCGGTCCTTCCGGGAGGCCGGGTTTGGAGCGGGCCGGAAATGCCCTAAGCTATTGGAGAACCATTTGCCTGTGTAGCTCAGTCTGGTAGAGCATCCGCTTCACACGCGGAAGGCCCGGGGATCGAGGCCCCGCGCAGGCACCATGCGCCCTCCCGCAGTTTTCCTCCGGGAGGGCTGCGCTTTTTAAGCCCCCTCTGCGGCGGCACCCCAATCCCGGCTGACGACTGGTCCACCGCCTGCTGCCCACCGTGCCGCCCCGCCTGCCAGGACCTCGAAAAAAAGCGCACTTACCACTTGGCACTCTCCTCCTGAGAGTGCTAATTTAATTGCGGGTTGAGCGAGGGGCGCTCAACCCTGAAGGATGAAGAACCCACCACTGTCGGTGGCCGTTGTGCGAAGGAGTTGTTTTCTGATGGCCATGAAGTTCGACCCATTCCGGGAACTGGACCGCGTCGCCGGTGCGTTGCTCGATCCCCGGCAGGGGCTGCGCCTGATGCCCATGGACCTGTACCGCGAGGGCGACCACTACATCCTGACCGCCGACCTTCCCGGCATCGATCCGGGATCCGTTGATATCGACGTCGACGGCCAGCTGCTCACCATCCGTGCCGAGCGCACCCTCCGCGGTGCCGAAGGGGTCAAGTGGCTGACCCGCGAGCGCGAGAGCGGATCCTTCCTCCGCCAGCTCAACCTCGGCCAGGGGATCGACATCGATGCCATCTCGGCCCGTTACGAAAACGGCGTGCTGAGCGTCAACATCCCCGTCACCGAGCGCGCCAAGCCGCGGAAGATCGAGATCATGTCGGGGACGGATTCCGAAGCCGTCAAGGGCGAGTCCGTGGAGGGCGGAACCGGACAGAAGACGGTCGAGGCCTAAAAGCCGCACCGCCGTCCCCTTCCCGGGCCGGGGGGGGGGGGGGAGGGGGGGGGGTGGGGGAGAGCAAAGACTGGGACCGGAGCGCGGTCGCAATGGAAAAGCTGGTGTTCACGGGCCAAATGCACCCCGCCGAGACCGAGGAAGCAACAGCCTAGGCGATGGGGTCCATGGGG